>CANNLB010000197.1 GCA_947505565.1 Acidobacteriota bacterium
CGTCAATGAGGCGGCCACCATCGACGTCACTCTCGAAGTCGGAGCCATCGATCAAGAGCTCACCGTCAACGCCTCGGCTTCCCAGATCAACACCTCGTCCTCTGAACTCTCCTATCTCGTCAGCGAGTCCACCATGCGGGAACTGCCTCTGAACGGGCGCAACTACACCGATTTAGCGCTGCTGCAGCCGGGCGTCGTGGCCTTCCCCCACCGCGACGGTGGCTCGGTCGTCGCCCACGGCCTCGGCACCTCGATCAACGGCCAGGACCCCCGTTCCAACGTCTATCTCATCGACGGCACCCCGCAGAACGACATGACCAACGGACCCGCCGGATCAGCCGCCGGCACCGTCCTCGGCGTCGAAGCCATTCGCGAATTCCGCGTCGAAGTCAACACCTACAGCGCCGAGTTCGGGCGCAACAGCGGCGGCCAAATCAACGCCATCACTAAATCCGGCACCAACGATTGGCACGGCAGCCTTTTCCATTTCTTACGTAACGACAACTTCGACGCTCGCAACTTCTTCGACCCCGCCAAGCGCCCGGACTTTAAACGCAACCAGTTCGGCGGCAGCATCGGAGGCCCCCTCCACAAAGACAAAGACTTCTTCTTCTTCACCTACGAAGGTCTCCGCGATCGCCTCGGACGCACAATCACGTCCACCGTCCCCGACGACAACGCCCGTCGCGGCGTCCTGCCCGACGGCCCCGTCACCATCAACCCCGCCATCGTGCCATTTCTGAACGAAATCCCCCGGGCCAACGGCAGCGCCCGCGGCGGCGGCCTCGCCGACTATGCCTTCGGGTTCAATCAGAAGGTCGACCAGAACTTTCTCCAGGGTCGCTACGATCGCAACATCGGCACTCGCGGCCAACTCTTCGCCCGCCACACCTGGGACGACGCCGGCCAGTTCCTCCCCACCGACTTCCCCCAATTCCCACGCGAATTTCTCTCCCGCAACCAGTTCTTCACCACCGAATATCGGCACATCCTATCCGCGCAAACCCTCTTCCACGTCCGCGGTGGATTCAGCCGCACCCGCGTCGGTCAAAACATTCAGGCCAATACCGCCAGCCCCCTCGCCGAATTCGTGCCCGGCCGCGGCACCACCGGCAACATCGACATCGGCGGCATGCCCCGCTTCGGCACCCAAAGCTCGGCCAACCTCCGCCTCACCCAGAACGTCTTCAGCTTCGACACCGGCGCGACGCTCATCCGCGGCAGCCATCTCATCAAAATCGGCATGATGGCCGAACGCTACCAGCTGAACATGGTAAACCCCACCTTCTCCTTGGGCACCTTCGGCTTCAACGACATTCGCAGCTTTCTCGAAAACCGCCCGGCGCGCTTTCTCGGCCTCACCCCGCAAGCGACTTTCGACCGTTATTGGCGCTTTACCCTCATGGGCTTTTACATACAGGACTCCTGGAAGGTCAGCCGCCGCTTCACCCTCAACCCCGGCCTGCGCTATGAATACGCCACCATGCCCCAGGATCTCTATGGCCGCGACTCGAGCATGAAGAACGTCCTCACGGACGCCCTCCCCGTCGCTGGACCACTTTACGCCAATCCCACCAGGAAAAACATTTCCCCCCGTCTCGGCTTCGCCTGGGACGTCTTCGGCACCGGCAAAACCTCCCTCCGCGGCGGCTACGGCCTCTTCTTCAACACCAACAATCAGCAGAACCTCATCGTCACCGTCACCAACCCCCCGGCCACTCCTCGCGTCTCCATCGCCAATCCCACCTTTCCAAATCCGCCCTTCGCCCGCGCCATCGGCAACACCGTCCGTCCCGTTGAGTTCAATTTGAAGAACCCCTACGTCCAACAGTGGAATCTCAACGTCCAACACCAACTCCCGTTCGGGATCGTCTCCACCATCGGCTACGCCGGCGCCCGCGGCATCCACCTGCTCCGTTCGAACGACGTCAATATCGTCGAACCCGTCCGCCAAGCCGACGGCTCGCTACTCTTCCCTGCCGGAGCTCCCCGCCGCAATCCGAACTGGGCCACCATCGAACTCAAGACGAGCGACGGCAACTCCTGGTATCACGCCGGCCTCCTCGAAATCCGCAAACGTCTCGGTCGCGATCTGCAATTCCAAAGCTCGTATACGTTCGCCCGCAATCTCGACACCACCCAGGCCTCTACCTTCTTCTCCGACGGCACCAACGGCACTACTTCCGCCATGCCCGAGTTCTCCGGATTCAACTACAACAAGGGCCTCTCCGACTACCACGCCAAACACAACTGGGTCGTCAATTTCACTTACGATCTGCCCATCGCCCGCTCCACCACCGGCTGGCGGAAGACCGCCTTCTCCGGCTGGCAGATTGCCGGTATCAACAACCTCCGCTCCGGTAGCCCTCTCACCGTCTTCGTCAGCGGCAACCGTTCCCGCTCCCTTTGGTCACCTTCACTCGGACCCGGCATCGGACAGGACCGCGCCTCCCTCGCCCCCGGCTACACCCATCAAACCGCCGTCCTCGGCGGCCCCGATCAGTACTTTGACCCCCGCGCCTTTGTCCTCTCCACTCCCGGCACGCTCGGCAACCTCGGCCGCGGGACCTTCATCGGCCCCGGACTGAAAAGCTTTGACCTCGCGGCCATCAAGTCCTTCCCTCTCCGCGGTTGGAACGAAAACGCCCGCCTCCAATTCCGCGCCGAATCGTTCAACTTGTTCAACCATACGAATCTCGGCGTCCCAAATCTCTTGTCGATTTCAACAACGACCGGTGCGATCGGCGCGTTCGGACGCATCCGATCCACGGTCACCGCCTCACGGCAAATTCAGTTCGCCCTGCGCCTGCAGTTCTGATCGGCCCCATTCGACACAACCGGACTGAGCGTCGGAGGAGCCTACGTCCTCCCCCGGCGTCCTCGTCCCGAGCTGCCCGCCTCCCACGAGCGGAGGGCTCGGAACGTTTGATCGCCGCTGCGGTCCTTACTCCGTCAGGCCCAGAATCCCTGGCGGCGCGGATTAACGTGCTCCTTACCATCCCCCCTCCAGGAAGATAAAGCAGACCCCATGGTCTTCTAGAACAAGCCCACAGGCCGATTACCGCCGCGTTCCAATCGCATACAACGCACCAGCCGTCCGGATAAAAATCTGTCCGTCCGAAATCGCCGGCGACGAAAGCGTGTACTCCTTCATATCGTTCTCCGCCAGCACTTCAAACGTCGGCCCGGCCTTGACGACCGTCACTAACCCGTCCTCGCTCGTCACGTACAACTTGCCATCCGCCAACACCGGGCTCGCCGAATAGATCGCCGCTTTGATCCGTTGCCCACCCCAAATCTCCTTTCCCGTCTTCGCGTCTAAACACCACAAAATCCCGCGATCGTTCGCCACAAACAGGTACTTCCCATCCGTCACCGGCGAAGGTACATCCGGCCCGTTCGGGTTCTGCCAAACGACGTGCGTCGCCGTCACGTCCCCCCGTCCGCCCGGCCGCAGCGCCGTCAGCGGCTTCACCCGCGTCGGACAATAAATCAAACCATCTTTCACTACCGCCGAAGCGATAATCCGGTTCATCGGGTTGTTCCCCGGGTTCAATACATTCGCCCGCCAAAGCTCCTTCAAACTCGCCGGATCATGCCCCGTCACCACATCCCCCCCCGTGATGATCAACTCCTGCTGCTTGCCCTCTTTCCAAATCTGCGGCGTCGTATAAGAGTCCGGCGACTCCACCACCGCATCCGTCGCCCGCTCCATACGCACAAGCGTCTTGCCCGACTGCGGATCAATCCGCAGCAGATACGAAGGGTCATCCGTCTTCATCCCGTGCAGCACTTGCACATACAAAGCCCCACCCCACAGCAACGGCGAAGAAGCATAGCCCCAGTTCAAACCAAACTTCCCATACTCTTTTTGAATGTCCCGGCTCCAAATCTCCTTGCCCGTGAAATCGAACGCCTTGAAAATCCCCACCCCCGTCATTACAAAAACAGTTCGCCCGTCCGTCACCGGCGACGGCGAAGACATATTCTGCTTGTTGATCTTGTAGTTCCCCCCGGCCAACTTCTGCTTCCAACGCAGTTTACCCGTCGCCCGCGCCACGTCCCAAAGCTGCAGATCATCGCCATCCGCCACATTCAAAAACACATGGTCGTTCCAGATGATCGGCGTCGCCCCGCTCCGACCCGGCAGCGCCAACTTCCACGTCACGCCCTCCTCGGTCGACCACTTCGACGGCAAACCTTTCTCCGCCGATGCCCCGTCCAGCGAAGGCCCGCGCCACTGCGGCCAATTTTCCGCCCAGACCAAACCCATCGCCAACATTCCCAGGAAAACAAATCGAACCATAGCGAGAGCATAGCTCAATTGGACCTCTTACAAAACGTGATGTCCTTTCGGCATGAAGGGAAAAACAACGTCCGCCCCCGAGCGGTTATCTGATGTTGCTCTTCAATCTCCCCGTTTCGCCGCCTCTAGTGCCATGCTGATCTCGGCAATAGGCAGTGACGACAAAGGCGCGATAATCCTCGGAGGCTTATCCCTCCTCATCCTCGGTTTCGTCATGATGCCCGGTAACTTCACGGGCGAGCCCAACCAGCAGTCCTCCTCCAACTCTTTTGGCCACTACATCGGCACCGTCATAGAATCCGGCCGGCGTTGGGCCAACCCCCTTCTTCTCGAAGAAGAAGGTCTCCCGCCGAGCCCGTAACTTCGAAACGAACCATCTGAAAGGCAGCGATCACGACGGCAATCCCATTGAGATCGCCGCCGTCGTTGTCTGGCGCGTCGTCGACTCAGCCGACGCCACTTTCCTGGTCGATGACGACTCCAACTACGTCACTATCCAATCGGAATCCGCCCTCCGTAAACTCGCAACTGTCTACGCTTACTACTCCCAAGAACCCACCGACATCTCCCTACGCGGGTCCACGGACCTCGTCGCCGAAGGTCTGCATTCCGAAATCCAAGCCTGCCTCTCCGTCGCCGGAGTCGAGGCAACCGAAGCCCGCATCACCCATCTTGCCTACGCCCCGGAGATCGCCGCCCGCTCTGAAATCGTCGAAGAAGCCGTCGGCATGTTCAAAATGGCATTTGAACTCTTGAACAAGCGCTCCGTCGTCGACACCGATACCCTGCACCACTAAACCATGGCGGAGAAGAAGTCATTCCTACTGCGCGTCGACGCCAAGACCCTCAATCGGCTCAAGCAATGGTCGGATGCGGAATTCCGCTGTCTGAACGGGCAGAACGAGTATCTGCTCCGCGAGGCGCTTAAGCAATGTGGGCGGCTGAAACCCGAGCAGTGAAGTATCACCAGTGGTAGATTACAGAAATCGTGATCCTTTCCCGTGTCATCTTCTTCAGCCTCTCGCTGGGCCTCCTATGCGCCCAACGGCCCGTTCCTGAACCTACCGCGCTTCTTCTTTGGCCGCAAGGCGCCCCCGGAGCCCTTGGTGACACCGAGAAGGACCAACCGTCGCTGACGCCCTGGCTGGCCAAGACGCCAAACGGCCAATCCGTTGTCGTCTGCCCCGGCGGCGGTTACGGTGCCCTCGCCATGGACCACGAGGGCAAGCAGATTGCCCAGTGGCTGAATTCGCAGGGCATTAGCGCGTTTGTCTTGAAGTACCGCCTGGGCCCGAAGTATCGCCACCCCGTCATGCTGCACGACGTGCAGCGGGCGATCCGCACAGTCCGCGCCAAGGCCACCGATTGGAAGGTGGACGGCAAGCGCATCGGCGTCTGGGGTTTCTCCGCCGGTGGCCACCTCGCCGCCACGGCCGCCACCCATTTTGACGCGGGCAATCCTTCCAACCAGGACTCGATCGAGCGCATGGGTTCCCGCCCCGACTTCGCGATTCTCGCTTATCCCGTGATGACCTTCACGCAAGAGGAGTTCGTCCACAAAGGGTCGCGTAAGAATCTGTTGGGCGAAACCCCGGACTCCCGACTGGTCGAACTGCTCTCGAATGAAAAGCAGGTCACGAAGGATACTCCTCCGACTTTTCTATTCCACACGAACGAGGACACTGGAGTGCCGCCCGAGAACAGCGTGTTGTTTTATCTAGCGCTGCGCCGGGCCGGGGTTCCAGCCGAACTGCACATTTACGAGAAG
>CANNLB010000198.1 GCA_947505565.1 Acidobacteriota bacterium
GGCTGAATGAAGGCCACGGTCTGCTGCGGGTTGTTGATGGGGATCGAGGTCGTCGAGGTCGCCGAAACGAACATCACGATCTGGGTCGGGATCAAGGTCGAGCTCACACCAAGCTGGTTGGCGTTGGCGCGAACGTTGGTGATGCGGATGATACGGGTGCTGGTGGTGCCAGGAGGATCAATCGGCACACCGAGCCACACGATCTGGTTCGCACCAGACTGACGGCCCTGGAACACGTTCGCAGGGAGCGTGTTTTTGGCGTCGCCAGCGAGGTAGTTGACGCCGCCAGCGGCGCCAACACCGACCATCGGGCATCCGCCGTTGGTGGTGCAATAACGCAGGTTGCCGGCGGTGGAATTGGTACCAGCCGGTTCGTCGACCATCAACAGCGCTTCGCTGAAGGGGTCATTGAGCAAACGTGAAGTCACGTTGGTGTTCAAAAAAATCTGGAAATTGACTTGGGGAACGGCCGCGTCAACCGCGGTCGGGGTTCCACCGGTACAATTCAAGATCAAATCACCAACGAGCTCCGTGAGCCCTTCCGCGCGAACGATCGGCGGAACGCCAGCGTTTGAGTTACAGCTAAACGCGGGCTGGGCATTGGCGGAAGCCGCCGCGCCAAACATGAGCGCGGTAACGGCCAATACGGGGAACAAATTACGGAAATTTGCCATTTCCTTCTCCTTCGGGAATTGAATAATAGGTTTGATGAGGGACTACCTTTTTACCGCTTTGACTTGGTCTCGAGGAACTCGTCCAGCACGCGAAGACTATCAAAGTCTGCTTGCGAGGGACGGCTACTTGCGAGCCAAGTTGATATTTTGTATTTTTGATTCGTACGTACTCGCGGCCCCGTAAACGGAAAACCGCCTAACCCTGAGCCGACGCAGTCCTTTATTTTTTAACATTCCCACACGCGCAAGTCAAGAGCTTAGTTTCCAAAGACTTGCGGCGAATAGGCGACTGTACGCCCCACTTACGGAGCAGGTTGAGGGCCATTCTGGGAGACGAGGCGAGCGCAGCGTGTACGCGAAGGCGATGAACGGTCTTAACCCTATTGGATTGAAACAGTTAACGGGGTGGCGACGACACCGGCCTGGCGCAGTTCGAGGGTGTGGAAGAGGCCCGGGGGCATATCGACGGGTAGGTTTACGTTGAGCTGATAGAGTCCAATGTATCCAGGGGCGAGTCCACTGTACCCAACGGGGACTTCGAGATTGCTGATGCGGGCGGAGACGGGACGGGTGGTGCGGCTCAGATTTCCCTGTAGTTGGACGGCTCCGAAGCCGGTTCCGTAGAGAACGATGACAGATCCGCGGGCGGCAGGTTGGGTGGGGTTGTTGAGAGTGCCGTTCGTGTTGACGACGGCCATTTGCGATTCTGAGAGGCGGAAGATAGCGGGGGCGACGTCGCGAACGTCGACGCGGACTTCAGCGGAGCCGAAGATGGACTGGAGCGAGAGGGGATAGGAGCCCGGGAGGAGATCGAGCGGTAGGGCGAGGTTGATTTGGAACGGGCTGGAGAAGAGGATCTGGGCGGGTCGGCCGCCGATTTCAGCGGTGGTGGGCGCGCCTTCGCGACCGAGTCCGAGGCCGAAGATGCTGACGAGGGCACCGGGGGCGAGTTCGGAGGTGAAGCTGGCACCATTCAGGACGGCGGTCGAGAGGAAGGTGGTTTCGAGAGGGCCCGGTTCCCATTGGAGGCCTGGGCGGGCGACGCGGAAGGAGCCGGTGTTTTGGCCTTCGAGTAGGTAGCGGGCACCGATGGTACCGAGGTCAGAGAGGGTGGCGCGATAGCGGCTGGGGGCGGCGAGGTCGAGTTGGTAGTTGGGTTGTGCGCCGTCACAGGAGCGGAAATTCGTGAGGTTGCCGCCGCGTTGGATGGCGAAGGTGGCGCCGCAGACGCCGGAGGGAGCGGCGATGGCGATATTCGCGGTTTCGGCAATGACGAGGAAGCCGACGTTGGCGGGGGTGCGCGGTTCCAGGCGCACGAGTCCGACGATGCGTCCTTTATATGAGGTATTGCCGACCTGGAAACCGTTTTGATAATCAGCGAGGCTGGTGCGACTGAAGGTGGGGCTGGGATCCATGATCTGGATGTTGCCCGCGGTGGTGATGCCGGTGGCGACGACGGCGTGGGAGGCTCCGCCTTCAAGGGCGAGGCTGACGAGGACGGGGCCGGTGGCGACGGAATCGCGGAGGACTTGCTCGGTGGGAGGGAGGGCGAGAATTTCGAGGCCTCCGGAGACGAAACCGCCGAGGCGCCAGAGGTTAGCCATGCCGTTTTCGAGGAAACCGTCACAGATTTGGACGGCTTGGGAGTCAAAGAGGCAGAAACTGCGGAGGTAGGCGTCGAGGGTGGCGGGGCTGGCGGGGGGCCCGGAGGCAGGGACTTCGCCGCGATCCTGGTGATATTTAATGATGGCGGCGGCGGAGGCGACGAAGGGGTTGCCGGGATCGGTGACGCGGGGGAAGGAGGTGAGTCCGCCGCCGGTGGTGCGGGCTTGGAACGTGACGACTTGGCGGAGGGCTTCGGCGGTGACGAGGGCGATGCCTTCGGCCGAGGGGAGTCGAAGGGTGACTTCGGCTTCGCCGTTACTATCGGTGGCGGCCGCGGCGCGCGAGAGGACAGCGCCTTGTGAGGCGGTGAAGGCTACGGCGACGCCGGCGAGAGGATTGCTGGCTTCGTCGCGGAGTTGGATGCGGAGGGGGATGGGGAGGAGAGAGCCGGGGGCACCAGCCTGGGCATCGCCGCGGGCTTTAGTGAGGCGGGGGCGGGCGTCGGCGAGGGCGCGAACGGTGTACGTGGCTTGGGCGGAGCGGGTGGTACCGGGTTCGTCGGCGATGACAGTGACGGTGCCAGACGGCGCGTTGGTGGGCACGAGGGTGTCCCAGGCGTAGGCTCCGTTAGGCGCTTGCACGAAGAAATCCGGTTGGCCGGAGAGGCGGACGCGGAGGCGGGTATTGTCACCGAAGCCACCGACGGCGAGGCGGACACGGCTACCGACGATGACGGTGGCCGGGGTGGCAGTGAGGGAGGGGCGGCGAGGGGTTTGGACCAGGGTGGCTTCGGTGGCGCCGGGTGGGAGTTCGAGATAACCTCCTTCAAAATCCTGACGGCGGCGGCCGGAGACGACGAATTCGTCATTTAAAGGCGCTCCGAGGGACCCATTGGCGGCGGTGAGTTCGAGATATTTGGCATAGATCACTCCACCGACGAAGTTTACTCGGCCGGCGACGGGGACGCTGTAGAAGGCTCCGCCGCGAAAGGTTTGTTGGGTTCCGCCGGTGGCGGCAAAGGTAAAAAATGACGTGACATCGGAGACGGGGGAGCCGGCGGTGCCGGTTTCGAGGCCGAGAGTTTGCCATTTGGTGAAGATGGGGCCGGATACGAGGCGAACGGGTCCGCCGGCGAGGGTCCCATTTTCGAAGGTTTGGCGTCCCCCGGCGGTGGGATCGGAGAGGGGGTAGCCGAGGCCGCCGGCGGGTCCGCCGAAATCTTCGTAGCGGGAGAGGAGGGGGCCGGAGAGGAGATAGGCTTGGGGAACACGATCGGGAAGCGCGAGAAGGATGCGGGTTCCGGCGGTGGTCGAAAATTCCTGGGTATTGCCGTTGCCGACGCGGCGGACGGGGTTAGGGCTGGGGAGATTGAGGGCGAGGCGATTGCGGGTGACGGCGTCCTGGAAGGCCTGGGTGGCGGAGGCGCTGGGGGCGCCTTCGCCGACTTGGCAGCAGGTGGTTTGGACGAAGACTTGGATGGGGGCGCTGATGCGGCCTTCGGTGGTGGCGGTGATGGTGGCGACGCCTCCGCCGACGGCTTTGAGGGTGGCGGTTCTACCGGAGGTTTGGATGGAAATGACGCGGCCGTTGGTGGTGGTCCAGGCGACGGGCCGATCGAGGAGGTCGTCGCCGGTGGCAGAACGGGGGATGGCGGTGATTTGGTAGGTTTCGTTGAGTTTGAGGCGGAGGGTGGTAATGTTGGCGCTGAGGCCGATGTTGTTGACGGGAAGCCGGACGGCAATGTTACCGCTTGAGTCGAAGTCGAGGGAGCCGTTTTCGAAACTTTGTCGAAAGCGGTTGGCGCCGAGGGAGACGACGGCAGCGATGGGGAGGCCGAGGAAGCCGGTGGGGCCGCCGTTGTTCAAGTAGGTCTGACTGACGGGCGGGGCGACGACGATTTGGCGGCCGTTCAAGGTGCCAGAGGTGATATTGAAAATGAAGCCGTTTTGGAACGATTGGAAGGTGTAGGCGTTAGCGGTGGGGGTGGTGGCGGTGGTTTCAGCGGAGGAAGCGGCGCCGAGGACGGTGATGCCGCCGGAGTTTTGCCAGAGTGTGAAGTAGGGATCGCGAACGGTGAAATTCTGCAGGCCGTTGGCGAGAGCGGAGGCGTAGGAGAAGAGGGCGTACTTACGATCGAAGAGCTGCCAGTAGCAGGTTCCGGCGGCGGTGTTGGTGCACTGGGCGGTATCCATGGCGGGATAGCCGGCGGTGGTGACGCCAACGGCGGAGTAGTTGGCGTAGAGGAGGGAGAGGATTTGATAGACGCCGGTTTGTTCGTCGATGATGGCGGTGGAGGTATTAGCCTTGACGAGGGCGAGGCGCCCGCCGGAGCCGGAGAGGGGATTGAACTCCTGGATGAGGCCGGTGGAGCCGTATCGGCGGACGTCGGCGACGGGAGGGGTAGCGACGACGTTCGAGAAATTACTGCGATAGAAGGCGTTGACGAATTGCTGACGGATGACAGAATCGATGCTCCCGCTCCCGACGTCGACCCCGGTGCCTTGAGAGAAAACCGGGCAAGAGGCGAGTAGGCACAAGGCTAACGCAGGGTAACGTGAAGAAACATTCATATGGGTGCGGGGTTAGAGCAGGTCGATCGATTCTAACCCGCGCGAGCCCATCAAGTTTCGTTAAGGATGTTATTCCTTGATCAACTTCCTCATTCGGCGCATGCGGCCTTTGAGTTCTTCGCTGGCTTCGGTGATCTCTTTGGTGTCGTAAATGACGCGGGGAGTCATGAAGATGATGAGTTCGGTGCGTTCCTTACTAAAGGATTTGCTGCCGAAGCCCCAGCCGAGGATGGGGATGCGATGAAGGACGGGGATACCGGCCGAGGCTTGGGTATTGGTTTCGTTGATGATGCCACCGATGGCGATGGTGTCGCCGTCTTCGAGGGTGACTTGGGTGTTGATGGTTCGTTTGGAGAAGGAAGGAGAGTTGATGGCTCCGGCGGCGGGGGCTTGGGGGGAGCTGACTTCCTGGTTAATGATGAGGGTGACGATGCCGCTGGGGTTCACGCGGGCGGTGACGGCAAGGGTGACGCCACTGCTGCGGTTGGAGATGTTGTTGGCGAACAGGGAACTGCCGCCACTTTGGACTCCGGTAGCGGCCGAGGCTGTAAGGGTAGGCACCTCGGTACCTACGTTGATGCTGGCGGCGATGGAATCGGTAGCGATGATGCTGGGGGCGGAGATGACGCGGGTTCGATTTTCATTCTCGGTGGAGGTGAGGAAGGCGAGGAGTTCTCGGCTTTGGCCGACGAGGGCTCCAGCGGAGAGGTTGATCGAGGCGTTGGCGAGAGAGCCGAGAAAATCTCTGGAGCCGCCTTGTTTGGTGCCGCCGCCGGTGACCTCACGTTTTTGGAGGAAGGCGGCGATGCCGTTGGCGAAGGCGCCGGTAAGGGTGACTTCATAAATTTTTGCTTCGATGAGAACCTGGCGAGGAGCGACATCGATTTCGCGGAGGATCTTTAGGATGCCTTCGTATGCGGCCGGTGTACCTTGAATGATGAGCGTGTTGTCCATTGGATTGGGGATAACGCGGGGAGCATTACCACCGACACCACCACCGTTGGGACCGGCACCGAGGTACGACCCGGTCTGATCGACAGCACCACCGGCACCGACCATGCCGGCGGCTTGCTGGGAGTTAACGGGCATTTGTTGGGTAATCCCGGAACCCATGCCGATCATGCCGGAGGCTTGGCCGTAGCCATAGGCTCCGCCGAAGCCGCCTCCGCCCATGCCCATGCCTCCGCCCATGCCCATACCGCCGCCCATGCCCATGCCTCCGCC
>CANNLB010000199.1 GCA_947505565.1 Acidobacteriota bacterium
CGCCCCCCCCGCCCCCTGTGACTGGACCAAAATCGACGAAAACCAAATCGCCGAACTCTTCTATACCAGCGGCAGCACCGGCACCCCCAAAGGCGTCAGCCTCACCCATCGGACTCTTTACCTCCACGCCCTCTCCCTCGCCACCACCTTCGACGACTCGACCACCAAAGTCGACCTCCACACCATCCCACTCTTCCACGCCAACGGCTGGGGCATGCCCCAAGCCTGCGCCATGATGGGCACGAAGCAAGTCATGGTCCGCCGCTTCGACCCCGCCGGCGTCCTGGCTCTGATCGCCGAACACAAGGCCACCGACATGTGTCTCGTCCCCACCATGGCCAACGCGCTCCTCAACTGCCCCCAACTCGGCCAGTTCGATACCAGCAGCCTCCGCCACATCATGCTCGGCGGCGCGGCATCCTCCCCCGAACTCATCGCCCGCCTCGAAGCCGCCTTCCACTGCGAAGCCGCCGCCGGCTACGGCCTCACCGAAACCGCCCCGGTGCTCAGCAAGGCCACCACCAAACCCGGCATCACTTATACCGACACCCCCGACCGCTACCGTCGCCAAGCCATGACCGGCTGGGCCCTCCCCGGCGTCGAACTGCGCGTCGTCGACCCCCAGGGCCTCGACGTCCCCCGCGACGAAACCTCCATCGGCGAAATCATCACCCGCTCTGACCATGTCATGGCCGGCTACTTCAAAGAACCTGCCGCCACCGCCGCCGTCATGGACGGCGCTTGGTTCCACACCGGTGACATGGCCGTCTGGGACGACGAAGGCTACGTCCTCATCGTCGACCGCAAGAAGGAAATCATCATCAGCGGCGGAGAAAATATCTCGTCCATCGAAGTCGAACGCGCCATCGCCGCCCACCCGGCGGTTCTGGAATGCGCCGTCGTCTCCGCCCCCGATGAAAAATGGGGCGAAGTCCCCGCCGCCGTCATCGTCCGCAAGCCCGGCGCCGAACTCTCCGCCGAAGAACTCCTGACGTTCCTAGGCACCCGCCTCGGCAAATTCAAACATCCTCGCATCATCGAGTTCCGCGCCGAAGCACTGCCCAAAACCGGCACCGGCAAAATTCGCAAACTCGATCTTAAGGAAGCCTTCTGGTCCGGCCGCGAAAAACGGGTCCAAGGTTAATGCATTCCCTCACCCTCGATTGCACTCAGGACGAAAAGGACGAACTCCTCGGCCGCCTCTGGGAACTCGATACCGCTGGCGTCACCGAGAACGACCTCACCGCCAGCCGAGTCTCCCTCCGTGCGTTCTTCGACGAGCCCTTCGACGCCGCCGAATTCGCCGCCTTCGACCCCCAATGGGCCGAGGAGCCCGATACCGACTGGCAAGCCGAATCCGAAGCCGCCTGGCCCGGCCGCCCCGTCGGCGACAGACTCTTCATCGCCCCCCCGTGGTGCCAGGAACCCACGCCCCCCGGTCGCGAACGGGTCGTCATCAACCCCGGAGTCGCCTTCGGCACCGGTGCCGACACCACCACCCAACTGGCCCTTGAAGTCCTCGAACGAACCGTCCAACCCGGCGACCGCATCTTCGACTTCGGCACCGGCTCCGGCATCTTAGCGCTAGCCGCCCTCCGCCTCGGTGCGGCCGCCGTCCACGGCTGCGACATCGATCACGACGCCGTCGTCGCCGCCCGCGCCGACATGCCACCGGAGATCGGCCTCTTCACCGGCTCTCTCCGGTCCATCGAGTCCCACTGGGCCGACGTCATCTTCGCCAACATCAACGCCGAAACCGTCTCTCACAATGCGGAAGAGATGAAGCGGGTACTCAAGCCCGGCGGTCGCCTGATCGTCGGCGGTATCCCACCTCGCCACGCCGAACGTGTCATCAAAGCGCTCGGCGCCCAACAATGGACTCTCCGCGAGAGAGTTGACCGAGACATCTGGGTCTGCATGGCCTGGGAGGACAAGTGAGTATGAAACGTCGAGCCTTTCTAGCCGCGCTAGCGGCCTACCCGGTAGCCAACGCCGCCGCCGCTGGCAAAATTGCAGCTCTGGAGTTCTGGCGCTTCGAAGGCCGCTACACCTACGAAGCCGGCACCGCCAACCGCCAGTTCCAGACGAACCCCCTTCACATTTACGACGCCCTCCGCCCTAAGGAATACAAGGAGCAAGGCCGCCCCGCCGGTGAATCTAAGACTTCTGCCCTGTACTTAAAGCTACGAACCGACGCCGGCCTCGAAGGCCTCTACGGCCCCATCGATGAGGAGGCCGCCGTCGTCGTCCACCGCCAGCTCCGCCCGTTCCTGCTGGGTAAGGAAGCCCTGGCCGGCGAAGCGCTCTGGGACCAGCTTTATCGTTCAAACCGTCACTCCCGTTCGAGCCATTTCATGATGGCGATCTCAGCGGTCGATAACGCCTTATGGGACCTCCGCGGCCGCTATTTCAAAGCCCCGGTGTATAGCTTGCTCGGGGGCCCCTCCCGACCCGCCGTTCAGGTTTACGGAAGCTGTCTAGGCTTCAGCGTCGAGCCAGAGTTCCTGAAGAAGAAGTGCGTGGAGCTGAAGCAGAAGGGTTTCATGCACCAGAAGTGGTTCATGCCTTTTGGCCCCGGCGACGGAGCCGTGGGAATGGAGAAGAACGTCGCGATTGTGCGGAATCTCCGTGAAGCTATGGGTTACGACGTCGACATCATGTTTGACGCCTTCATGGGCTGGGACATCAACTACGCCGTCCAGTGGGCGAAGCAGGTCGAGCAGTATCGGCCAAGATGGATTGAAGAGGCGTTCACCCCCGACAAGCTCGAAAGCTTCGCCGCCCTCCGCCGCGCGACGTCCGTCCCCGTCGCCACCGGAGAGCATTTCTACGGCCGCTGGGAGACCAAGCGTTACCTCGATGCCCAAGCGATCACGGTGGTGCAAGCCGACCCCGAATGGTGCGGAGGCGTAAGCGAACTAGTGAAGATCTGCCACATTGCCAGCGCTTATGATGCCCACGTGATCCCCCACGGCCACGGAGTCCACGCGGCGATGCATGTGGTAGCCAGCCAGAGTCCGATGACCTGCCCCTTGGTCGAGTACCTGATCCCCAAAATGACCACTTACCACCACTTCGAAAAGTGGAACCCGACCCCTGTCAACGGCAAAATCACCCTCCCCGAAACCCCCGGCTTTGGCATCATCATCGACAACGCGAAAGTGGAAAAGCGAACCCAGGTGACTTGGTAGCCCAAGCTCCGTCAGACTGACCATAAGACGTTGCTTGCAGGACTACTTTCTTCGAGACAATAGAGCCGTGAACGAAGGGCTACATTCGGCGGGGAAGTTCGTTTATGACTTTTGCTTACGGTCATTTCTCCGCCATTGGAGCTACGCGAATCCCCGGGGAAAGGAGAATGTGCGATGTGTCAATAGTCTGCCCGCCAGACGTGATTATCTTCAGCGTGAAGGAAAATGGCGCTCCAGGAAAGTGGACCGAGCGAAGTGGAGTTTCAACGCTGAATCAAACGGGCAGTCGAGGAATCGGCAAAGCAACTTTACGGTGCCGAGCGGCGTATTCGCTCCGCCGAAAACGTAGTTCGAGCCGACGGCACAAAAAGGATAGTCCTTCCGAAGGCACCAGAGTTGCGCGTTCATCGCGTCGCGGTTGGAGTCGGCGGCCGCTTCAAGGTGCCGCTGCCGTTTGACCACTTTGACAGGGGTTTGGTCCATGTCTTCGATGAGCTTGCCGCGTTTACTGTGCTGAGCGAACCAGACTCGGTCACGGACGTCATCGACTACCTGTCCCTCGGCGCCCCCCAGAAATTGACCACCTCTGCTCGAATAGACCTGACCAGGTCACAAACTGATCATGCCGCGTGGCATGCCGACGGGCGGGTCCGTCATCATCCGTGCCACAGGCGCGTATATCGTTGAATAGGTTTAGGCACCGACGTTTTGTCCGCGTGGCCAGACCGAGCGCCACAGGCCGATGCTCGTCGGAGAGGCAGCGCAGTCGGGGCCGGTTGGTCGAAAAGTTTGGGCGAGCCGGGCTGGTCAATTCTTCGCGAGTGCCGAAGCCTGTCGGCAAAAGAAAGCTTCGGCCGCGAAATACAGCATTTGGTCCAAGTGCAGGAGGATGACTCGCTTGCCATGTATCTTCACGCAGGACGCCAATTTCCCGCGACGCCACCCGCCGTCCTCAGCCTGCCAGATGAGCTCTGGGAGGAGTTCAAAAGGAAGCCTGAGTTCATCGCCAAGAAAGAAGCCGACAAGCTCAGTTACTGTTGGGATGAATTGGTCGATGTGCTCACCGGAGATCTCTTGGGAGCCAATCTAGAACCCGGCTATTCACCCTCCGACAATGAGCTGGTTTTGCGGGTAATGGCGCGGGAGCATCGATTTTCGCGACGGTTGCTGGGCACCGCGTTCAAAGAGAGTTCATCGAAAAATCTAGATCAACCTCTCTAGCGCGCACGCTAAAGTCACCATCGGGGATCGGCTACGTATACCTCACGATGCCTCACGGCACTGCGCGCGAGCATCGCAAAATGGACTTAACAAACAGGTGCTTCGTAGCACGTGGACTCGACCCAGATTCGGTTACGGTTATAGGCTTAGCAACCGAGCAATACCGTCCTGAAGGTTTTTCCTTCGACCTCGCCTACGTCCACCTTCCAGACAGGGGCGAGGAGGAACGAAATATCGCGACCGGGATGCTGCGGGACTTGGGATATTTCATCAGTCCGATTATCACGCCCGAGCATGTGGATGAATATCCCAAAGGCTGACTCGATTCATTCAGTGAAAGTCTCTTTCGCACGAGTTAAGGGTTCGAGGCCGCACCGGCGGCGACAGACTACTCGAACAGGTCGATATCCCACTGCTCGGACTTCTTCAGCACCGTTGATTGGAAAATCTCGCCGTGAACCAGACGCCAAACTACAGGCTCAACGGATTCACCCATCGCAAACCATCGAATCTCGCGAAGTCCCCGTCCGTCGAACACAGTTCCAATCCATACTCCATGGCAAGCGCCGCTACGTGAGCGTCGGGAATGAGTTTAGCCCCTCCGCCGAGACGGACCAAAAGGCCGCCCAGGATCTCCTGATGGCGATGGCCCGGCACCGGAACCCACGGCTCTACCTGCCCCCAAGCTACGTTCACCGGCGCAGGTCTCTCGTAGATACGGGAATTGGTCACCACCCTCATAAATCCCAGCAGGCACTCCCAGGGAAGCCCCACTCGGGCGGATTCGCTCAACTTGCCGTCCAGCCACTGAACAGCCGGTTCATGCGACGGAGATCGACGATCCCAGGCATAGACCAACAGGTTAACGTCGACCAGAATCATCTGCCGGTCACGTTCCATTCCGCCTCATCCAGCACTTCCCATGCATTGTCCAGATTGGGAAAATAGCCCCCCCCAGATCGACCGACTGGGTTCGAAATGCCGGCGTCTCCACCGGCGAGCTCAACCGCGCCAGACCTTCCGCTGAGCGTCGTTCACGACCTTCTTCATCGTAGTCTCTCGGGACTTCCGCAACTGCTCCAGCAATATTGCAACATCGTCACCAAGGCTGAGCGTGGTTCGCATACGTCAAAGCATATCGGAAATGATGCGCTGATGCCTACAAATGAGCCGCTATCCAAACAGTGGATTGATGCGCAGTGCATCACTGGATGATGACCTTCGCATCAAAATGAAACAATCGAATCGTGCGGACTACCGTCGCCATTTCCGATCCCCCCCTGGAAAACACCAAGCAATACGCCGAACGGCGCGGCACCGCCGTCAGCAACGTCATCGAAGACGCCTTGCGGCTTCTCCTCTCCCAAGCATCCGCCGCTCCTGCCCCGCCCTTCAAGCTCCACACCGTCAAAAGTCGACTGGTTGACCCAAACCGCAACCTAGATCGCATCTCGGGCCTCATCGCACTGGACGACGAAGAAGACTATCAAGCGAACCGGTAGCCACCATACAGATGCCCGATGTCAACGTTCTGATCTATGCCCACCGGGCCGAGTCCATCGAGCACGACCGATACGCCAACTGGTTCACGGAGCTTTGCACCAGCTCCGAACCGTTCGCCCTCTCGGAACTTGTACTACA
>CANNLB010000200.1 GCA_947505565.1 Acidobacteriota bacterium
TTCAATCGTCAATTGCAGGTTCGCGCCAACCGTGTCGGCCAATTTGCCGGGATCGTCCACCTTGATCGTCGCGATCATGGTTTCGTAATTCAGGTTCTGGCTCAGCTTGACGTACTGCTCGAATAGAGTGGTCACCCGAGTCGTCAGCGATTCAAGCGAAACGCCGGCGTCGATCTTGCTGGCGAACGTTTTGACGGTCGCACGGAAATAGCCGTCTTCCGCACTTACGGAGATCACTTTTGCTCGTTCGAAGCCTTCGACCAAAACCTTAATGTTGCCATCGGACAACTTTAAGCTCTGTACGATATTGGCAATCGTACCGACGCTGTAGATCTCGTCGGGGCGGGGTTCGTCCACGCTCGCGTCATGCTGCGTGGCTAGAAAAATCTTCTTCTCGCCAGCCAGCGCCTCTTCAAGCGCACGCACGCTGGACTCTCTTCCCACGACAAAGGGAGTCATCATGTGAGGGAAGATGACCACGTCGCGGATCGGCATCATGGGGAGCCGTTTCGTTTCGGATTTCTCTCTGGTACTCATTTGGTTACTCTTTCTTGATTCGCCTAACCGCGAAAAAGGCTCACGTTTCCACAGTTATCCCGTGGAAACGACACGCAAGCCCCGGATAAAACGCCTCTAGCCCGCCTTCTCGAGCAGGGCGATGTTGATCTTCTGCGAAAGCACCATCTCTTTGGTGACGTGGAACTCCTTCACTTTCTTGTACGAAGGCAAGAAATACATCAGGTCCAACATCAGATCCTCGAGAATCATTCGCAATCCACGAGCGCCGACTTTGCGATCCAACGCTAACATCGCAATCGCTTCCAGCGCATCGTCGCTAAACTTCAAGCGGACATTCTCAAACTCAAACAAACGCTGATACTGCTTGATAATCGCGTTCTTCGGCTTCGACAAAATCTGCACCAGCGTCTCTTTGTCGAGATCGTTCAACACGCCAACCACCGGCAATCGTCCGATAAACTCAGGAATGAACCCGTAACGGATCAAATCCGTCGGCTGGATCTCTTGCACCACCAACTCATCATCCCGACGAATTGGCGTCGCCTTGGCCTGCTTGCCCTCGGCCACCGGAGCATTGACGTCCACAAACCCCATCTGCCGCTTGCCCACACGCCGGGACACAATCTTTTCCAAACCAATAAATGCCCCGCCGCAAATGAACAGAATGTTCGACGTATCGACCGGCGTAAACTCCTGGTGCGGATGCTTACGGCCACCCTGCGGCGGCACGTTCGCGATCGTCCCTTCGAGGATCTTCAACAACGCCTGCTGCACGCCCTCACCCGATACGTCTCGCGTAATTGATGGGTTCTCGTCCTTCCTACAAATCTTGTCGATCTCGTCGATGTAAATGATCCCCGTCTGGCAACGCTGCACATCCCAATCCGAGTTCTGCAACAGGCGCAGAATGATGTTCTCCACATCTTCGCCAACGTACCCGGCCTCGGTCAGCGTCGTCGCATCCACAATCGCAAACGGCACGTCCAAAATTCGCGCTAGCGTCTGCGCCAACAAAGTCTTCCCCGTGCCCGTTGGCCCAATCAGCAGGATATTCGACTTCGCCACTTCCACATCCGTGCCCCGTTGCCGGTTCATCTGGATCCGCTTGTAGTGGTTATAAACCGCCACTGCCAACTTTTTCTTCGTCGCGTCCTGACCAATGACATATTGGTCCAAATACTCTTTCAACTCCAGCGGCTTCGGCAACTTCTGGGGCGTCGCGCTCGTGTGCTCGGAGCGGTCGTCCTCCAGAATTGAATTGCACACGGCGATGCACTCGTCGCAAATGTACGCCCGCGGGTAGTCACTCGGCGACGAGATAAGCTTCCCCACCACGTCCTGGCTCTTGTGGCAGAACGAACAACGAAGAGAATCATCACCACCTGTGCGTTTCAAGCGGTGACGACCTTAAAATTTTGATTCTTCTGACCAGCGTGCATCTTCTTTCCTACCATTCAGTATACCGCTCCAAACCGTTTGCAACCGACCCGTAACAAGAAATCGCCTGCTCGCAAACGCTTAGGGCTTCATCATCTCCGCCGCCAACAACATCGCCATCGCCCCCCCGCGCGGATCTTGCCCCCAAATCGCGGCACGATCCAAATAGGCGGCCAACGACTTCTGCTTCCCTGTCGACTCGCACACATCCATCACCGTTCCATCCGTCCCAGTCCGCGCCAGGATCGCCCGCCACGCCGCTTCCACCGCCGGCTGAAACGTCGCGGTCTCCAACCATCCCGCCCGAATCCCTTTTTTATAGGAGGCCGCCACCATCGCCGTCGCCGAAAACTCCGCGTACGACTCCGGATGGTCAATCACCTGATGCCACATCCCTTTCGCATCCTGCCTGTGCAACAAAGCCATGGCCAACGCTCGAAAGCTACGCAGCACCCGGGCATCCGGCTTCTCCATCGTCTCCAGCAGTAGCGCCTGCCCCAACAAGGCGAACGCATTCCCCCGCCCCCACGCGGTTTCGTCCAATGGCGAATGCCGATAAATTCCATCCCCCCGCAGACACAGCTTTTCCATAAACCGCAAATGCGCAATCGCCTTCTCGTACTCCCCCGCCGCGCCCAGGATCGGGCACGCCATAAAGACCGAATCGCTCATCTCATTGTGCAAGGGCGCAATTATCGCCGCCGCCGCTTTTACCCGCTCCGTCTTCCCCAACGCCGCAAACAACAAATGCCCGCTCCCATGGCTGCCCGTCGCTTTGGCCAACGAATCCTGGCGGCCGTCCAAATACGGGGCCACCAGTCGGTCCACCAACTCCCGGTTCCCCAGCGCCAACTGCCCCATCACCGCGAACGCCGGGATGTAGACGACCTCCTTCAACTCCCGCCCATACACCGCCGTCAACTGCTCTAATACCTGCCGCGGCGTCCGCGCCAACCGTTCTTCCATCTTCAACCGCAGAAGCGACTTCTTCGGCCGATCAAAAGGCGCCCCCCGCGTCACCGGCACCTTCCCGCGCAACGCCTCTACGAGCCCCGGGTAATCACTCAACATCACAACCGCATCCGGCGCGATCCCATGCAACTCCCGCCACACCCGGTGCGCCTCCCCATCTTCCCGGTAAGCCACCCCCGACGGAGGAAACACCGGCAGCCCCTTCACTGGCACTTCCACTACCGTGTACCGCTTCACCAATTGCCGTTTCATCTCCAGCACCCTCGGTAGATCCCCTACCACCGCGACCACGGGCCGATCCTGCCCGTTCAATCCCGCCGCTGCAATCGCAATAATAATCAGTGCCTTGTGCATTTGATTCCTAGCGTATCCTAAGCCTGGAGCTGTTCCCATGCGCCTGTTCGTTTTTCTCTTCGCACTCTCCCTCCAAGCTCAACCGCTTTTCTTTCGCGGCGTCTCTTTCACCGCCGAACGCGGCGTCCGCTACGAATCCCCCGAAGCCATCGATCAACTCGACCAACTCACCAAATACTCGGTCGACAGCGTCGCCCTCATCCCCTTCGCATTCACCCCCCGCGGCGAAACCAAAATCGTCTTCGGCAACGACCGCTCCTGGGAATCCGACGCCGGCATCACCGTCGCCGCCCGCGCCGCCCACGAACGCAAAATGAAGGTCGTCCTCAAACCCCAAATCTGGCCCAATAAGCCCATCGATCTCAAGGACGCCGTTACCCGCAAAGCCTGGTTCGCGAACTACCAAACGATGGTCGTTCACTACGCCAAACTCGCCGCCACCATCAACGCCGACCTGTTCTGCATCGGCACCGAACTGCAATACGCTACCGTTCACGAGCCCGAGTTCCGCCGCCTGATCCAAACCGCCCGCGCCAATTTCAAAGGCCCGCTCACTTATGCCGCCAACCACGGCGAGGAGTTCGAGCGCATCACGTTTTGGAATGCCCTCGACTACATCGGCCTCGATAACTACTACCCCCTCCCCGACTCCCTCGACACGAAACCGCTAGCCACCAAACTCGAAGCGCTCCACAAGAAGTACCGCAAACCCATCATCTTCACGGAAGCCGGCTATGCCGCCGCCCCCAACTCCCATCGGACCCCCTGGGAAGACCGCTCCGAACGGCCCGTCCACCTCGAAGCCCAAGCCAAAGCCTACGACGCCCTTCTCTCAGCGTTCTATCTAAAACCGTGGTTTGCCGGCGTCTTCTGGTGGAAACTCGGCACCAACGGCTTCGGCGGCCCGCAAGACAACACGATGACCCCCTGGAACAAGCCCGCCATGAACATCATCAAGCGCTGGTATCAAACCCGCCGCGCCACCACCCCCACCAATCCCCGGCCGTCCAAGTAATCGCTTGCGTCTCCTCCCGCAACCCGTCCCGTGTTCGTCCCAAATTTTTATTTTTCATGAAAACTCCAGAAAAACGTTCGATTGACCGGCGGACATCTGGTTGCTATATTACAAGGTGTCTCCTGCGTTGTGCGGTGCGGTAGCCAAGTGGTAAGGCAAGAGTCTGCAAAACTTTTATTCGTCGGTTCGATTCCGACTCGCACCTCCATTTTCCTCTTGAGCGTGGAGTTTTTATGAGCGCATGGCCTCCGAGCTCTCATCGACCAAGCGCTCTAGACGAAAAAGGATCTCTGTCCCCGAGTCAAGTACTACCTGAGTCGGGAAGACGTTCGTTACTACCGCACCGAACTCCCCGGCAAGCGGAAGCAGGACCGACTGGAACACGTACGACGTTTTCGTGGTCGGCGGAAGACGCGTCTTCCGTCTCATTGCCCGCAATGGCAAACCTATCAAGCCCACCGACCGAGCCGTCGCCGCTATCACCCGCAAGTTGATGCCCCACCGCAACGTAATACGCTAGGCCTGGAACGAGTTCGACAAACGCACCCTCGACCATCTCAAGACGATAAAGCCATCGACCCCAAGCGCCTTGTTACCAACTCCCCCGGAGGATCCGAAGTCCTTCTCGGTATGCGCGGCGAAGAAGAAGCTCTCGATTTCCTCTCCCCTCACACCTCCCGCCAGAACGCCGGGAACCCCTAGGAAATAGCGCCGAAAGAGATCGCCGATCTCCTCGCCCACTATCGCAAACCCGTCGTCGTCGACGAACCCGCCTGCAATGCGGCCCCCACGTCCCCACCAGCCCGTTCGATCACATCGTCCAAATCCAGGCCGTCCGCCAAGCCGGGAGATACGTCATCTACCACGACAACATGTTCTAAATGGGCAAAGGGCACTCCACGATCCCTTCCTCCGGCATCCCAGATCCGAAGTTCAATCCTTAAACCATCGCCAAGTCTTCGAGTTCCTCACTCTTGGCACTCTCTATCGGCCAATTAGCCGTTAGCCAACACTCTGGCCCGCTCAAGCCTGAACTTCTCGCCCGCGGGTCCCGTACCCTGCGGGTCTAGCACGACATCAAAGTACCCATCCCGCCAGGGAATCTCTTCCGGATCCAACGGGTGAAACATCACGTTGTCAAACGCTGCCGTCGCCGTCCGTGCCCGCGCAACATCATCCCGACTCCCCATCCCCACCAGCGCCCCGTCTGGCACCTCTGCCGCCCAGGAGCGCAACGTTCCGTCGTCCGGAATCGAAAGGAGCAGCACCCGAAAGTGCCGCTCCCAACCGTTAGCCGCCAATCTTAACCAGGTTCCCCGCCAGCACCGCTTCCGCGTCCGCCGCCGTAAACTCTTCCACTTTCGACGAGATGTTCATCGAGCAGAACTTCGGCCCGCACATCGAGCAGAAATGAGCGTCCTTGAAGCCCTCTTCCGGCAACGTCTCATCGTGGTACGCCTTGGCCGTTTCCGGATCCAGCGCCAATTCAAACTGCCGCCGCCAATCGAACTTGTATCGCGCCCGCGACAACTCATCGTCCCGATCCCGCGCCCCCGGCCGATGCCGCGCAATGTCCGCCGCATGGGCAGCAATCTTATACGCGATCAAGCCCGCCTTCACATCTTCCTTGTTCGGCAGTCCCAGGTGCTCTTTGGGCGTGACATAGCAGAGCATGGAAGCGCCATACCAGCCGATCATCGCCGCGCCAATGGCGCTCGTGATGTGGTCATATCCAGGAGCAAAGTCGGTTACCAG
>CANNLB010000201.1 GCA_947505565.1 Acidobacteriota bacterium
GAACAACGGGCCAGTATGACCGGGTGATCTGCTGCGGCGATATGGTGGGCTACGGGGCGGATCCGAACGCGGTGGTGGAGTGGGTGCGGGCGAATGCGGCGGTGGTGATTCGGGGCAATCACGACAAAGTTGCGGCGGGGTTGGATTCGATGGAGGAGTTCAACCCGTTGGCGAAGATGGCGGCGATTTGGACGATGAACGCTTTGACGGAGGAGAACTTGGGGTGGGTGAAGGGGTTGCCGCGGGGGCCGGTGATGGTTGACGGGTACTCGGTGGTGCACGGATCGCCGCGGGATGAGGACGAGTATGTGATTGAGGGGCCGGAGGTGCGGCTGGCAATGGAAGCGGCGACGGTGGACCTGACGTTCTTCGGCCACACGCATCTGCAAGGCGGCTTTCAGTTGCATCAGCGGAAGACGGTGGTGATTGGCCCACCGTTTCCGGACGAGTTGGAATACGCGTTTGAGTTGGCGCCGGACTATCGATATTTGGTGAACCCGGGATCGGCGGGGCAGCCGCGGGATGGGGACTGGCGCGTGGGCTGTGCGATTTACGACAGCGAGAAGTCGGCGGTGCAGTTGCTGCGGTTCCCATACGAGTTGGAGACGGCGCAGAGGAAGATTCGGGAGGCAGGGTTGCCTCCTTTGTTAGCGGACCGTTTGGCGCGGGGGTATTAGAAGCGGTTTGGGAAGAAGGTTTCGTCGACCGCGCGGCGAGGGCGGGGGCCGGCTTCGCGGGCTTGCATGGATTCCGGGAGTTGCGTGCGTTCGCCATAGTAGCCGAGGGCGAGGCCGGCGATGGGGGTGAAGTTGGCGGGGATCGAGTAGAGTTCGCGGATGCGTTCGGGCAGGATGCCGCCCATTTGGTGAGCGAGTATGCCGTGATGCATGGCTTCGACGACGATGGACATGGTGGCCTGGCCGACGTCGTGCCAGGAGTAAGGGTTGGGCTGTCCGTTGGCGGTGAAGTTGTTGTGGGCGACGGAGATGGCGAGGAAGGGCGCGGCGGCGGCCCAGGCTTGGTTGCCGGGGACGAGGCAACTGAGGAGTTGGGCATGGGCGGCGGCATCGTCGATGGTGGCATAGATGTAGCGCCAGGGCTGCTCGTTGAAGCTGGATGGTGCCCATTGGGCGGCGGCCATCAGGCTCGAAAGGACGTCGGGCGGGATGGGCTTTGCGGAGAAAGCGAGAGGGCTCCAGCGTTCAGCGAGGAGGGGATGGATGTTTGTTGGTTGGGTCATGAAAGTGGGTGAAGATTTTTTTGGCGGCGGCGGGGCCGACCTCGGTGGAGAGTGCAGATTCGGTGGCGAGTTGGACGGCTTCGAGGCTGCCGAGGGTTTTGAGTAGTTTGGCGACGGTACGTTCGCCGACGCCGGGGACATCGAGGAGTTCCGAGCGCATCCTGGTGATGTTGCGGCGGGTTCGATGGAAGGTGACGGCGAAGCGGTGGGCTTCGTCGCGGATGGTTTGGATGACGTGGAGGACGGGGTTGTGGCGGTCGAGTTTGACGGGTTCGTCTTCCTGGCCGTAGACGTAGATGATCTCTTCGCGTTTGGCGATGGAGGCGATGGTTTGGTCGGTGATACCGAGGGCTTCGAGGGCTTCGGCGGCGGCGTGGAGTTGACCGAGGCCGCCATCGATGAGGACGACGGAGGGGAAGGGGGTGCCTTCTTCTTTGAGGCGGGAGTAGCGGCGGGTGACGACTTCGCGCATGGAGGCGAAGTCGTCGTTGCCGACGACGGTTTTGATGAGGAACTTGCGGTAGTCGGCCTTTTTCATCTTGCCGTCTTCCCAGACGACCATGGAGGCGACTTTGTCGGTTCCGGAGATGTGGGAGATGTCGAAGCACTCGATGCGCTTGGGGGGTTCGGGTAGATTGAGGGCGTCTTCGAGGGCGAGGGCGACGGAGTCGACGGTGGGTTTGAGGATGCGGAAGCGGGCTTCGAAGCAGTGTTTGGCGTTGGTTTCGGCGAGGTCGAGGAGGGCTTTGCGCTCGCCGCGTTGGGGGGTGCGGATTTCGACGCGGCGGCCGCGTTTTTCGGTGAGGAGTTCGGCGAGGGCTTCGCGGTCTTCGAAGTCATCGGGGACGTGGACGACGGCGGGGACGTAGGCTTGGTCGAGGTAGACCTGTTTGATGAGGGCGGCCATGAAGTCGGGGCCTTCGAAGTCGAAGCGGTCTTCCCAGTAGAACTCGCGGCGGTCGACGATGCGGCCGTTGCGGACGTGGAAGAGGTTGACGGCGATGAGGGGGGGCTCGGCGTAGTAGGCGAAGATGTCGATGTCGTCGGCGGAGGCGGAGGCCATCTTCTGGGTTTGGGACATCTCGGCGATGGTGATGAGGGTGTCGCGGAGGCGGGCGGCGCGTTCGAAGTTGAGTTCTTCGGCGGCTTCGGTGATCTGCTCGCGGATGTGGGATTCGAGGTCTTTGAGGCGGCCTTCGAGGAAGAGGCGGGTTTGGCGGACGGCTTCGGCGTACTCCGGGGCGGTGACGAGGCCTTCGACGCAGGGGCCGAGGCAGCGGCGGATGTGGAACTGGAGGCAGGGGTGGGAGTGCTTGCGGTTGAAGTCTATTTTGCAGGAGGGGATTTTGAACTGGCGGTGGATGAAGTCGGTGAGGCGGTAGGCGAGGTTACCGGGGAAGTAGGGACCGAAGTAGGAGGCGCCGTCTTTGCGGAGGCGGCGGGTGACGAAGACGCGGGGGACGCGTTCGTTGGTTAGCTTGATGTAGGGGTAGGTTTTGTCGTCTTTGAGGAGGACGTTGAAGCGGGGTTGGTGCTGCTTGATGAAGTTGTTTTCGAGGGCGAGGGCTTCCTTTTCGTTTTCGACGACGATGTAGTCGAGGTCGGCGGCTTCGGCGATGAGGGTGCCGGTTTTGGCTTCGGAGAGGCGGTCGTCGGAGAAGTAGTTACGGACGCGGGCGCGGAGGTTTTTGGCTTTGCCGACGTAAATAATCTCGCCGAAGGCGTTCTTGTAGAGGTAGACGCCCGGGAGAAGGGGAAGCTGGGAGACTTTCTCGCGGAGATTCATGGGATACCGGGCGCTATACTGTGATTGTGGCACGGGTACAACTAAGGAACACGCGCACAATGGCCCGCGTGGCCTGTGCGCTTTGGCTGACCTTATTTTTGTCGGCGATTTTGGGAGCGCAGGCCGCGGCTCCGGCGCAGTTGCCGGTGGAACCGCCCGAAGAGGACGTGACTTTGTCGCCGGGTCGGGAGTACGCTTTTAACCCGATTCAGGCGGAGAAAGAGCTGAAGATTGGGATGTTCTACGCCAAGAAGAGCAGTTGGAAGGCGGCGACGATGCGATTGCGGGAGGCGACGCGGTGGAACCCGGGACTGCCGGAGGCGTGGCTTCGGCTGGGCGAGTGCCTCGAGCGCAGCAAGGACAAGAAAGGTGCGCGCGAGGCGTTCGCCAAGTATTTGGAGTTGGAGCCCGAGGCGAAGAACGCCGCCGAGATCAAGAAGAAGCTAGGTTTGTAGAGCCCAGCGCGGCGATGAGCCGTTTGATACCCATCGATGGATCGGGGAACAGATCGATGTATTGGAGCTGCGCCGTGATTTGACGGGGCAGACGGCAATCATCGAGGCGCAGGGGTACGACGAACGTTTTTTCGAGGGGCCATTCCTGGGCCCGGTCGAGCGCGTAGCGCAGTTCGGCATGAAAGCGGCCTGGCCTTTCGAGCGCCCGGCGGGAGAAACAGGGTACGAAGTAGTCGGTGACGCTGATGGCCCGATCGATGGCGCGGGGCCAATTTTGGCCGGGTAGGAGCTTTTTGCGATCCATCCAGGGGTAGAAGCCGGCATTTTCGAGGAGTTCGTAGAGTTTTTCGACCTGCGCTACGTCTTCGATGGCATAGGCGAGAAAGACTCGCTTTCCGCGGGCGGCCAGGAAGCGAATGTGACCCTGGGCATCGGTACGGAAGCTGCCGACCGATTCGATATCGATGCTTAGGCCTTCGGCGAGGCACTGACGGAGGACTTCGACGACGTCGTCGGTCCCGGTGGTATCGGTGGTCCGGTTCATTTTGGCTCCACCTTGGCGGGTCGGATGGTGCCGAGGCCGGGGATGATGACGCGCTTTCCGCGGCGCAGCTTTGCGACGAGGTTGGTGACCAATTGATCGAGTTGGTCGGCGGCGACCGCGGGCGGACAGCCCGTGGAGGAGGCAATTCTATCGAGCAGTTCAGGAGTCTTCATTTTCATTCCAGAATTGGTTTCGGAGCTGATTTTTCTAGACGGACAAGTCAAGAGGCCGGTCGAACGCAGGTTCGCGGCTAGCGAGTCGGCCTGCCAGGCGATTTGTTTGCATTTTCGTTTTCTGCTTGGTTGGCTCTATGCCGGACATTTCAAGCGAGTTATTTGCTATTCGTCGGTTTTTTCGCTGGGTTCGTTTTTCACGGCCAGCGGGTTGACCCTGGTGGGTGGGCGGGGCTCGATGCCCCGGCTGCCCGCTCCCCGGGATAGGAGTCGCTAGGCGAACGATTGCCGCGCCAATCGGCCGCCGATGCATCTTTTGCAATTTCTTGTTTTTTCTTGATCGGCTCTATGTCATTCATTTCGAGATACTTACTCGGAATCTGACGCCTTTTTT
The DNA here is from genome assembly GCA_947505565.1 of Acidobacteriota bacterium. GTDB lineage: Bacteria > Acidobacteriota > Terriglobia > Bryobacterales > Bryobacteraceae. The sequence continues at coordinate 4,593 of CANNLB010000201.1, forward strand.
CGCTGGGTTCGTTTTTTTCGGTCAGCGGTTTGAGGTCGGGATCAGTGCCCCGATCCGTAGCCAATGCAATCTTTACGCTTTCGTTTTTTGCCCGGTTGGCTCTAGGCCATTCATTACAAGGCACTTATTCGGCATTTCCCGTGATTTGCGCTGGGTTCGTTTTTTCTATGCGGCCAACGGGACCGAGGCGGCGGTCAATTTTTCGAGCAGTTCCTCAACGTCATAACCAGGGGCGATTTCGGCCATAAGTTCCTCGTTTAGAATCACTTCCACGACCCAAGGCGGCATTTCGTAGCTGGGTTCGTTTTTTGCCCGGTCGGCGTGACCCAGGATTTCGGCCACCACTTCCGGGACCGGCAGCGGATCCTCCGCAAGGTTCACGTCGGCATCGCTATTTACCGGCTCCGGCGGCGTAACGGGAAAATCACGCCGGAGTTGCTTGAATAACTTTACGTAGTTGGCGTAGGCGCTCTGATAGGCCCTCTTGTCCCGATGTAAGGATCGCCAAAGTTTATCCTTCTGCAGACCTCTCTCGTAGCCGAATAGCTGCAGATCAGCGTCCGACAGGTCGGGATAGGCCCGCAAGGTCTCGTCGATGCCGTGCTGCCGGGCATGCGTCTCCAGATTAATCGTTCGTTCCAGCTGGAAGAGTTCGACACACATGTGCCGGAGCATGGTGTGCTCACAGTCCGAGTGCGGTTGGAATTGGCGCAAGTGCTTTTGATAGAGCCGCAAGTAAGACAAACGGCAATCGGTGGAGAGCAAGGCGATGCACTCTGGCAGATCTTCTTTGCGGAGATCCAAATGTTCCCCGGTGGCGATGCTATTCAGAGAACTGATGTACTTCCCGATATCGGAGACGGGACCGCGGCTCTTGGCGCCGTTTTCCCGGGCCGCCTCGGCGCGCCGAGTCTTCTGTTCTTCGGTCATGATTCCCCCTTTTCCAGCTGCATTGATGGGTACTAACCCGGTTTGAGTTTATGTTGGCGGCGCGGAGGAAATAGATGAACGAATCTTTATTGAAAACGATAAAGTGTTCTTTTTCAGTTGATTAAAGAGGACAGATTTATTTTTTCACCTTGTGACTGGCCAGTTTGCACCAAGAAAGTTGCGTCGATCCAGGTTGATGACCGCGTTTTGATTTGCTGCCACCAGGGCGCAACGCTTGATGCACAGATTACCAAGAGATGACCTCGTGTAATCGATCTTGAAGCGACAGTCGCCGTCTTGACGCCGATGGTATCCAGGTCAAGCAAACGAAAACGACAGGCCCGGAGCGCCGTTGGCGGGCGGGAGTATTGGACCCGGGATTTCGAACGTGCACATAGTAGGCGACTCTTGGCGAAGATGGCGTCAGAATGATGGAAGGCTTACCCGGGGTCAGACGTCTTGGTGGTCGGTTCCTAGTTTCTCGTCGCTGGCTCGCAACCTAAACACTCAG
>CANNLB010000202.1 GCA_947505565.1 Acidobacteriota bacterium
GCCAAACAACTGGAAGCCTACGAAGCGCTGCTGCTGTTCGCCGCCGGGGATGTGGCGCGCGTCCGCGCGGCGCCGATGTGGCGGCGGGTGAACACGTTGCAATAAGTCACCGCGAAACCCATTTTTGCCTTACGTTCCATCAGCAGCCGATCCATACTGCTGCTGATGACGGAACTTATCACCTACCGGGGCCGGGCCATCACCAGCGAGAAAATCCTCTTTATACGGGAGCCAGACGCTGGACCGTACCGGTGTGGGGTGAGCGAAGGCTGGCCGAAAACAATAGATTTCGGCAGCGTTCGGATACACTGCGGAAATGCCCGCCAAACAGACGGTTGCGGAGTCGAAATCGAAGAGGATTTTTGGCCAGTCCCGCAAACCGGTGAAAATGTTGCGGCGGGGCTGTGCGCGCGCGTCACCACTCTCGACCAGCAAACGCTTCCCCTGTAGATGCGGGCGTTGCGGGAGTCCGCTTTGAAGCGTGGCTGGACGGTGGCCGAGGAATGTAAGGAAGTGGGCTCTGGTGCGGTCGCGCGTGCGATGCGTCAGCGGCTAATCGATTCCGCGCGACGGCGTGACATTGATGTGGTTCTGGTTTGGCGATTGGATCGGTGGGGCCGGTCGGTTGCCGACCTGGTGTCGACGTTGCAGGAACTGACGGCGCTTGAGGTGGTTTTTGTTTCGGTGACGGAGTCCCTGGATCTGACTACACCAGCGGGCCGGGCGATGGCGGGACTACTTTCGGTTTTCGCTGAGTTCGAAAGAGACATTATGCGGAAGCGGGTGCGGGCGGGTTTGGCGTACGCGCGGTCGCAAGGCAAACGACTCGGTCGGCCGCCGACGGCTGCTGGCAAAGCGGGCTCAGTCACGGACCTATTTCTCTCAGGAATCAGCAAATCGGAGATTGCGCGGCGGCTTGGAATAGGCCGAACGTCGGTTCGGCGACTGCTGGAAGAAAAGAAATCCTGATCGAAACTGGCTGACGCAGGCTTACCGAAAGGACACGTTTATCGATGGGATCGACGGCGACGAAGACGCGGGTAGCTGGCGAAAGGCCAAACGAGGGGGTCGGTGGTGGAGAGGTTTTTCAGGAGAAGATCTCCGAGGCCGGCGAGATGGGACAGGCAGGCCAAAGGAGAGTTCTAGGCGGCGGCCTTTGCGCAGGACGATGGCACAGTCGGGGGCAGGAGGGCGAGAGGGGGGGGCCGCCCGTCGATTTCAAGGAGCTGCGGTTTGCGAGGGCGGACTTGGCGGCGATACTGGTCGAGTGCGTGAACGGCGATGCCGAGGCTGGAGGCGCAGGCGGCGCGGGACTGGCCGCTGGCGGCGAATTTGTGGGCGAAATCGAAAAGTTGCTGACGGGTGCGGCGGGGGCGTTTCACCCTGATACGTCAGCAGACGGCGAGGAACAGTGGAAGGCTGGGGTGAGTCGTTCGGATACGTTAAACTTCTAACCGGTACAGGTTCCGGTCGCCCCGCAGATAGAGTGCGTGGCCACAGACCGAGATCGAAGCCATAGTTCGCTCGTCGATTGTGTTCTTGGCCAGTTGCTGATACTGCTGACCGGGTGTGATCACGGTGCATTCCCCTTCTTCGCTCAGGAAGTACACGCGGCCATCAACTGCGATCGGCGACGCCGAGTGATTGCCCCCGATGCGCTGCTGCCAGTTCTGCTGGCCGCTCTTGGCGTTCAGACAGGTGACGATGCCGTTGTCGCTGACCATGTAGAGTTCGTCGCCGACGACTATCGGGGAGGGGGTGAGCGGCACTGCCCGAGAGTACGACCAAGCAACGTGCGATTTCGTAACGTTGCCCATGCCATCCGGGCGGACGGCGAACAGGACAGGTTGGAAAAAGCCGGAGCAGATGTACACTAAGCCGTGGGCATACACGGCGCGGGGCACGTTCGAAAAGCCACTGCCATACTCGATGTACCAGAGCTCTTTGCCGGTGCGCGGGTTGTACGCATAGGCGTGATGGGCACCCGGGCTGATGACTTGGGCTTTACCCGCGACATCGATGACGAGCGGCGTCGTGTAGGCCTGATTCCCTTTCCCGCGGGGGGTCTTCCAGCGGATTTTGCCCGTGGCGGTGTCGAGAGCGACTACGAATTGAGCGTCTAAGCCGTCGCAACTGATGAGAAGGAGATCTTCAAAGAGTGCGGGGGAGCCTCCGGGGCCGTGTTGGGGCTCGTACTTTAGGGTCTGCTTCCACCGAATCTGGCCATTGCTGGACAAGCATGCGGTGCCATAGAAGCCGAAGTGAACAAAGATGTCATCGCCGGCGACGATGGCCGAGGGCGAAGCGAAGGAGTTCTTCTTATGGATACCGGGGCCTACGTCCTTGACGCGAAAGACCTCCGTGTTCGTAAGAAGTTTGCCGGTGGCCGCGTCGAGCGAGAGCACGCGGAGCGACGTGTTGTTTTCGGTGGCGGTTGTGAGCCAAATCGTGTTGTCGACGATGGAAGGGCTCGACCAGCCGCTGCCCGGCACGGGCACCTTCCAGCGCACGTTTTGGGTTTCGGTCCACGTGACCGGGAGACCCTTTTCGGCAGAGTGGCCTTGACCGGTCAGTCCTCGGAACTGGGGCCAGTCCTCGGCCAGAACCGGGAGCGATAAAAGGTGACTGAGAACTTGGCGGCGGCGCATATCGATTATTTGACCATGAATCTTAGTTACCGGGACGATAACTGCGTTCGGAGTGAGCCTTTATCTGATTAGGATGAAAGTAGACTTCGCGAAGGTCGCCGGCGGAATAGCGCAAAGCTTGGTCACTGAAGTGCGGAGACCCTACAAGACCGCTTTCGCCGCCTGCGGTGATGGCTCGGGCGCGCACTTTCTTGCCGAATTCGACGACGGCGACGAAGCTGTTGCCGTTCGTTCCGTACCACTTCTTTGTATTACCGTACGGCCGGGCTCCGTAAGAGGCCAGCGAACCCCAAACGGCGGACGTGAAGCCGACCGGGAGGCTGGGAGCTTTGTCGTCAAAAGGATGAATGACCTCGCCGGTGAGGCGCTGGAAACGATTGATCTCGCCCCACGGGGTCTGCCACTGGCCGAACTCGGCGGCAAGTGTATCGGAGGCAGCCGAGAGCGCCTCGAGCAGAAGTCGCGCGGGGGCTCGGGCAGCGAAGTCGGCGAGGGCGAGATCGACGGTGCGACCCGGGCCCCGGAGGCGGATTTCGTCCCCCCAGAAGACAGCTAAGGAAGTTGGAACAGAGTAGGTGGACCAGCGGAGGTCCCAGGTTTTGAGCTGGGCGATCTGAGCGCCTAGCTTCGCTTTGATCGGGTCGGAGGCGGGGGTACTGTCCCAGGCTTGGATCAGAGCGGGGATCGGCTTTTCGAACCAGGGCAGATAGGAATCATAAGCGGCGGCGAGGAGGGAGTCGACGGTGAAGTTGTTGACGCCATTTAGGACGCGTAGCGCATGAAGGCCGCGGGGGGATTCCGTGCCGCGTTCGACGTAGGCGGGAAAGTCCTGCTGCTTGCGGCTGGCCGGGCCAGCGGCGGACCAGGGGGAGTTGTTGGCGTTGTAGAGCCAGCCCGAGGAGGGGTTGTACAGAGACGGAAGTTCATTCAAAGCGTGGAGGGCACCCCATTCGGTAGCGGGGTTCGAGCCGTCAACCGGTTTTGTCCAATCAAACTGAGTATCTCGCCGGGGAAGGAAGTTACCGTGAAAATAAGCGATGTTTCCGTCGGCGTCGGCGTAGATTGTATTGTTCGAGGAGTTGGTTTTAATCTCCATCGTTTCCACATAGGCTTTATAAGTGCGAGCCTTTGTGCGGAGATAGGATTGGGAGAGGGCTTTGACGGGCTCGTCCATCAGACGGACCGCGACCCATTTGTTGTTGACGGAACGGACGATGGGGCCGTGGTGGGTGCGAAAGGCGGTGAAGGTCTTTTGGGCGAGGCCGGTGGGGGTGCGGTAGGGAACCGTGATCGTTTCGGTGACGACGGGGCGGGATTCGTTCCCGTGCTTGTACGTGTAGCCGGAAGAAGTGTTTGTGATGGTTTCGAGATATTCGTCGATGACGTCGACGCCGCTCGTCGTGTGCATCCAACCGGCGCGGTCGTTGAAGCCTTGATAGATGAAGAGTTGGCCCCAAGTGGCGGCACCATAAACATTCAGGCCCTCGCGGCTGACCATTTGCAGTTCGGAGCGGAAGTAGAACGAGGTGTGGGGATTGATCAGCAGAAGCGCTCTTTTGTTGACCGTATTGGAGGGGGCGATGGCGATGCCGTTGGAGCCGCGGGGCTCATCTTCATAAATCTGCGGAGCGGCGGCGCGAAGAGGCGTTTGGCCGTAGAACGCTTCGAGTTGAGCAAGGTTGATGCGCTCGATATCGCCGCCGATGCTCCCTTCGGTGAAGCTGAGGGCCATCCAGGGCTCGAAGCGGGTCAGAACGCGAGGTTTGACATTCGGGTGCCGGGCGAGGTAAAAATTGAGGCCGGCGGCCCAGGCGTCCATCAGCTTTTTGAGCCACGCAGGGCTGGCGGCGTACTGCATCTTGAGCTTGGCGGGGTCGACGTAGAGTTTCATCCGGAGATCCTGATAGATTTTGGATTCTCCGTCGGCTTCGGCGAGGCGACCGAGCGAAGTGAGGAAATTGGTTTCGATACGATTGAAATCGTCTTCGGCTTGGGCGTAGAGGGCTCCGAAGACGGCGTCCGCGTCTGTTTTGCCGTACACGTGGGCGATGCCCCATATATCGCGAACGATCGTGACGTTCTTGGCTTGACGTTGCCAACGCGCCACATCGGGGGGAGCCGCGAAAGCGGCCGAAGAAACGACGAGAGCGACAAGTGAAAGGAGGTTCAGCATGCGGATATTTGCTGATAGTAGCTCGGGGAGAGTTCGAGTGATTTGCTGCTATGCTTTTTTTTGATGACACGCAACCTGGTTCTCATGGCGATGCTGGTGAGCGGGGTGTGGGCCCAACCCGTCGGCACAGCCGTAATCGCGATCCGAGACGCCCGGATTCATTCGGCAAGCGGCCCGGTGATCGCCAAAGGCACCGTTCTCGTCCGTAACGGCCTCATCGAAGCCGTCGGTGACAAGGTCACGATTCCGCCCGAAGCCTGGATTGTCGAGGGCGCCGGGTTGAACGTGTATCCCGGATTGATCGATCCGTTGAGCACTTGGGGGCAGCCCACCGCGGCAGGCGCTGGGCGTCCCACCCAAGCCCCGGCCCCGGGGCCAACACCCGCCCGGCCAGCTCAACTCGAACAGCGAATCCAAACCCTGGATGACGGCGGCCCCGAAGAACGGCCCTCCAACACAAGTTGGGTGCGCGCCGCCGACCTGCTGGACCCAAAGTCACCGGCTCTCGTTTCCGCCCGCAACGCCGGGTACACAACCGCTATCGGCTTTCCGATGACCAACGTTTTTGCCGGGCAGGGAAGCGCCTATAACCTCGCCGGAGCGCGCGCGGGACGGATGGTGGTCGGCGACCCCGTCGGCTAGATGATCACGCTGCCCGCCAGCGGTTTCGGCGGCCCCTTTCCCGGGTCGCTGATGGGCATTCTCTCCTACGTCCGTCAGATTTATATCGACGCCGATTACTACAAGGCGGCCCAGGCGCTCTACACCCAGAATCCCGTCGGCCTGCCGCGTCCGGCGTATGACCGGGCCCTCGACGGCGTCATCGCCTCTCCCCGCATCCTGCTGCCGGCCGGTCGTTTGGCCGAAATCGATCGCATGCTTCGCTTCGGCAAAGAGATGAAGCAACCGCTGGTCCTATATGGTGGCGTCGAAGCGTTTCGCGGTGCGTCCTTGCTGGCCGCGGCGAAGGTGCCGATGCTCGTGAACCTCCGCTGGCCGGAACGTGAACGCGATCTGGACCCGTTCATTAAGGAGCCCTTGCGGACGCTCGAGACCCGCGACCTGGCTCCTTCCGGCCCGGCCGAACTGGCCAAGGCGGGCGTGAAGTTCGCCTTCTATTCGGGCGGCGTGGAGCGGCCGGCCGATCTGCGCAAGGCCGTGAAGAAGGCCGTCGACGCGGGCCTTT
>CANNLB010000203.1 GCA_947505565.1 Acidobacteriota bacterium
GTTGGTTTTCCTCGCTTTCCACGGCGCGTCATTTCCACGGTCGCCTACTTGGACTATTGGACGGGCTCCGACCGTCGATGCTGTAACCGGACGGGCGGTTCTACCCACACCAAACAGCGAGGAACCACAAAAAGCCCCAGCCAATGGCAATCATCTGCCACGGACTGGGATTCCCATCCAAATGTAGATTTACGAACTAGTTGCTGCCGAAGGAGCGGACCTCGCGACTGTTCAGCGGTTGCGACGTCCGGTAGTTGAACTGAAAGTTTTTGTACGTGGGGAAGTTGCCGATAATTGACCGGAACTTCTTTAGCGATTCGTTCGCCACCGTGATCACGTCCTTCGACATAAACCACCGGACGCCCTCGGAGCAGGGAGGCGTTGTCAGCGAGCCTTCGTAGCTGTAATAGTTCTCCAAAACGCCACCGGTGCCGGTGCGGCGAACCGGTAGAAATTCAAACGGGTTCAGTTCCTTGTGAGTATCCTTTTCACCCTTAGTCTCCGGTGCGTTGGCGAAAATCTCGTCGAGCACGAGATTCGGCTTGCATGTGGTGTCCAACTGATTGCAACCCTTGACCCAATAGCCCAGAACCGCCAACTGTCCCGATGCCGCGCGATGTACAAAATGCACCTCAAGATCGTACAAAGCGCCGTTTAGGGCGTGTTCGCTGCGCGTGTGAAAGTGGAACTGAAGCAGGTCGTACGGTGTCCCTTCGATCATCGCAAAGGCGCTGGTTTCGTACGGAACCTCGATCACATGACCAGTGTTTTCAACAACCAAACCGGTCTTCGGATAATTCAGGACGATCGGCGCGGCACTCGCGCTGCCAACGGTCTGACTCGGAACAATATCGATCGGAGACTGGCTCTTGCCCTGCTCGCACGTAGCGGATACGATACCCCAGCGGTAAGGCCCGGTCGGACCGTCAAAATCGTGATTCCATGTCCGAGGAATCGCGAACAGTTCGCGATTCTCACCGCGCTCCATACGCCAACCGGCCCTGCGCTCAGCCCCGCTGAGGCCGGACGCGACAAGGGCGCAAGCTACTGTAAATTTCAAACAGGGGTTCATAAAAGACATAACCGCCTTTCGAACGGGTATAATGAAGGGTTCTAGGATCACTACTGTAGGGTAGCTCACTCGGTTTTCGGATGTCTTGGTGCAGTCTGAAATGTTCAGTCTGAAATGGAGAGCGGGCGGTTTCCTTTAGTGAGTAATCCGGACAATTTTAAGGCATCGGGGTCTACCGATCCGATGCACGTGTTTGAAGAGCGCAGAAGCGAATCCGTCGCACTCCGTTCATCATCATCAATGAGCTCACCAAGCTGTCCCGCACCGTGTTCGAATCGCCTGACTACCGTAGAGAGAGCGACCCTAACTCTGTGGCTCCGCCAGACTTAACATTCCGACCGGTGGTATTTAATCGGCGCTACGAGGGGAGTCAGGCACCCCTCGCGCCCTTTTTGAAAGGCGTGTGGTGGGATTCGCCTTTGTTCAGGCCGATGTTGTCTCTCCGTCTGAGCTCGGGGTTTTGCAGCCACTTCAACGTGAACAGAGTGTGCTCGATCCTGCCGATTTCGTCCTACGCCGGAACCAAGAGGCAGTGGCGCCACTTTTCCGCCCGCTCGCTGACGAGCACGGAGGAACTCGGCGTGCCAGTCCGTAGCGATGTCACACCAGACGCAGATACTCATCCCAGTTGTCGCGAATCGTTTTCATTCGGACGTTACCGCCCGGCAATGGCTTCAAAAGTTTTTACTGCGAAGGCTTTTCGAAACAGAAAAGGCGATGGCCTCACAGGCCGCCCTCGGCGCTCGCCAGAAAGTGACCACCTATACTCGAATAGACTTGACTACTCCAAACTGATCGTGTCATGTGGCATGGCGACGGGCGCTACGGTCCTGATCCGCGCCGCTGGCGCGTAAGTAGCTGAATAAAGTTAGGGGCCGACCTTTTTAGCGGCGCGGCCAGGCCGAGCGCCACAAGCCCAGGCTCGTCGGACAGGCCGCGCACTCGGGGCCGGTAGGTGGTCAATTTTGGGCTAGCAGGTTTCTCTCTTAATTCGATTAGAATGGCGGTTCCCAAAGGCCGTTTGGATCGCTCATGGTCAGTTGTTGGTGTGCACCAGCGGATTCGGCGCCTCGGATGCAACCGGCTTGATCGATGCGTGGCAACGTTTTGAGTTTCCGATTCGAGAGGCCTACTTGGCGGTTGGTCCTCCGACCCCCGAGAGAAGGCTGAAGAGGGTTTCTTTTCTCTCCAAGGCGGTATACCATTAAGGCCATGCGGCTTCTCGGATTGGTTTTTGTCTCCGCTCTCTCGTCGTTATACGGGCAGGCTTCCGCTCCCAGCCACTGCGTGGTGGTTTCGAATGGAGCTCCAGCGCTTCCTGCAAAGCTTCTGACGGGCCAGGGTTCGACGCCTTTTACGATCACAACATCTAGTGAACAAGCCCAGAAGTTTTTCTCACAAGGGGTGGCCCAAATGCACTCGTTTTGGGCTCGTGAAGCAGAGCGAAGTTTTTTGCAGGCTGCCGCTCTCGATCCCAAAGCGGCAATGCCTTGGTGGGGTGTGTCGATGGTTGCGGCGGGTGATTATCGCCCCCATTTCCAATTGATTCGTGACAAAAACGCCGCGCCAAAAGGGATGACGCCTCCGCTGCAACGCGCAATTGATGCCGCGAAGAAGGCGTCCGCATTGGCTGAAGGTGTCACCCCCCGCGAAAAACTCTACATTGACGCCATCGTGGCTCGGCGGGCTTATCCTTTAGACGACGCGGCGGCTGATGCCGGCTACATCGAGGGCCTGCGAAAGGTGATTGCAGTCCACCCGGATGAGGTGGAAGCTCGTTCGTACCTGGCACTGCACTTGATGGATGGCTTTTTGACCCCGAAGCGGGAGCCGCGTCCCGGCTCGATGGAAGCGGTGAGCCTTTTGAAGGACCTAGTGATGAAGGCCCCAGATCACGCCGGAGCCCACCATTATGTGATTCACGGTTGGGAGGGAGCATCGTTCGCAAAAGACGCTTGGGCGAGTTGTGAGCGATATGCGAGGCTGGCGCCGGAAATTCCTCACGCCCTCCATATGCCTGGCCATATTTATTCGCAGACGGGAAAGCTGAAGGAAGCGGCCGACAGCTTTCTGGCAGCGGGCAAACTGGAGCGGGCCTACATGGAAGCCGATCCGGGGTACGGGAATCTTCACCATGGTCATAACATCCATTACTTGGCGGTTGTGCAGGCAGCGGCAGGTCATTATGACGACGCGATTGTTGCGGCCAACGAGCTGTTAGCAATGAAGGAGACCGCAGTGGAGGCCAAACAACTGGATAACTCGCGGACGGCCTATCGGCAGGGGTGGTTCTCGCTGATGCGGACTTTGGTGTGGGCCGAACGGTGGGATGATATTTTGAATGCCTCCATGCTTCCGACGGTGGCGAAACCTCGAGAGACCGCCTGGACCCATTGGGCACGTGGATTAGCTTATGTGGCGAAGGGCGACTTGGCCCAGGCACGCAACGAAGCCAAAGGGATGCGCGTGGCTTTGCTTGATTTCGAAACCCGAAACAAAGCGAAGTATCCAAAGGAATTGGGCGTCGCCGAACAGGAACTTTTTGGGCAATTGACTCTGGCATCCGGTAAAACTGGTAGTGGACTAAAGATTTTGTCCGATGCTTCCTTGGCCGAAAGAACGCTGCGGTACAACGAACCGCCGTACTATCCGCGTCCGGCAGCAATTGCGTGGGGCGATGCCGCGGCAAGGGCGGGCAAGCTGAAAGATGCCGAAAAGGCTTATCGGATTGCGCTCGAAGAGTTCCCGGGTCTCGACCGAGCCGAACGTGGACTGAAGCAATTGCAGACCCGGATGAAGTCCGGCAGGAAGCTGACTGATGGCGGAACCAAATAGCGTCCGGATCGTCGGTGGTGGTCTGGCTGGCTGCGCGGCAGCCTTAGCCGCTTTGCGCGCGGGGGCGGAGCCGAGCCTCTTTGATCCGTCCAGAATCTCCCGACACCGTGTATGCGGGGAGTTTCTGAGTCCGGAGGTGCGTCAATCCTTGGAAGGTTTGGGCGTTTGGGAGGTGGCGGCAGCGTGTGGTCCGGCCCTGATGCACCGTATGGAGGTTCACTTTGGCAAACGAATTTGTGCCGACCGATTGCCGGAACCGGCGATTGGCTTGAGCCGACTCCGTCTTGACCATCTTTTGCGCGACGCAGCAGTTGGCGGGGGCTGTTTGTACGTGCCGGAACGGACTGAACCTTCCGCGGGGTGCGTTCTGGCGACGGGGCGGCAGTCGGCGGCTCCTTCTGGTGACCGCATCTTCGGTTTCAAAACTCATTTTTCGGGCCCAGCGCGCGATACAGTTGAACTCTATTTCGGCGACCGCTTTTACGTGGGGGTGAATCCGGTTGAGGCGGGCATCACGAATGTTTGTGGTCTGGCACCGGAATCACTCCTGCGCGGGCTTAACTTCGACTATGACGCCCTGCTGGGACTTTCCCCGGCTTTGGCCGAACGGACCCGACCTTTGACCCGAGCGATGGCGTGGCTGACCACAGGTCCACTGGTTTATGGCCGGACGGAGCAGCCATTGGACCTTTATGCCGCCGGCGATGCCTTTTCGTTCATCGACCCGTTTACGGGGGCGGGGATGCTGAATGCGCTCGAAAGTGGTCGGATGGCTGGTACGGCGGCCGCTCGGCAGGATAGTCCAGCGGCGTACCGTGCCGCTGTGGGCAAGCGCCTTGGTCGTCCCTTGTTCATGGCTTCGTTGTTTCGGAAGGTTCTAGAGGCAGGAGTGGGGAAATTATTGGCGCCTTGGATTCCGGGCCGGTGGCTGTTCTCACTCACGCGCCCCAGGTAGGACAGAAAGCAGGACCGAAAGTCGGTGAGTACTCGGGGGAATATGCTCGCCGGCGGGGCTAGTCGTTTGCCGCCGAGGAGCGGGTTCGGCCAACCAAATTTCGGTCATGAGGCAACTAGCCCACCCTTCTCACGGATCTATTACCCCCAAACCAGCCGGATTGTATAGTAGCCCATCATGAAGATTGTGAATAAAGACGCCGTCCAAAGCGTAATCGTAAAGGGCAGGCCGGTTTGAACGGCCTTGGGCATGTATTTGTAACGAAGGTAAAGCACGGAGACGGCGATGACGGGGAGCATGAGCGCCTGAGCGACGCCGCCAATTTTCACCATGCGGGTCGGGTCGACCTTCAAGAAGTAGAGGCCGACAGGAATGACGAGCAGGCAGCAGACAAAGCGATTACGCCATTGGATCCGGGCGGTGTAGTCGCCGCGGTCGAACGCACCGAGCAGGCAGGCCATGTCCGCATAGACCCGGGAGTTTGCCGCCGTCGCGGCAAAGATGGTGCCGTAGAGCGTCGCGCAGGCGCCGACGTAGAAGACCCAGAGCGCCCAGGATCCTAACGTTTCGGTGTACATTTTCGAGAGCACGGCGATCATCTCATTGCCTTTGGGGAGGAGGCCTTGGCTGTGTAGAACACCGGCACCCAAGAGGTAGAAGGCCAACGTGGCGATCGTGTAGATTAGCATCGAGACCAGGATATCGGTATTCATGACCTTCATCCAGCCGAGGGCCCTTCGTTTCCAGGAGTCGGATTCGTCTCGTGGCCCGGTGTAGCGGGCGTAGCCTTTTTCGACGCACCAGTAGGGATACATGAAAAGTTCTACTGCGCCAACGCCTGTAATGCCGAATACAGCCACGGCGGTTGCCAGCCCTTCGCCTGGCAGCTTGAAGCTGAGCCCTTCGGCAATTTGCCGCATGGTGAAGTACTCCGGCTTACTGACGAGGACAAGAGCGCAGAGCAAGGTGATCATGGTAAACAGCCCGACCTTGATGGTTGCCACATGTTCGACGCGCTCATAACCGCCGCCGAGCAACAACCACAGCGACATGCCGAGCAGACCGATGACCCATAAGGAGATCGTCACGCCCGGGACGAGAGTATTCAATACCTGCGCCACGCC
>CANNLB010000204.1 GCA_947505565.1 Acidobacteriota bacterium
GTCGGCGGCTCGGTCTCCCAGGTCGAAACCGTCGGTGCCACCCTCAAAGAAATCATCGACGAACGCCGCATTACCGAACTCCCCCTCAATGGCCGCAACGCCCTCCAACTCGTCCGTCTCATCCCGGGAGCCGTATCCGGTGCCGGCAACAACGGCCTCGGCCAAAACGAAGGCATCTCCGTCAACGGTGCGCGCGGCACCGCTAACAACTACCTCCTCGACGGCGGCGACAACAACGACCCCCAACTTAACACCGCCGCTCTCATCCCCAACCCCGACGCCCTCGAAGAGTTCAGCGTCCAGACCAACAACTTCTCCGCCGAGTTCGGCCGCAACTCCGGCGCCATCGTCAATGCCGTCACCAAGTCGGGCACCAACCAGTTCCACGGCTCCGCCTACGAGTTCGTGCGCAACGACATCATGGACGCCCGCAGCTTCTTCGCCCTCGAAAAAGGCAAGCTCCGCCGCAACCAGTTCGGCGGCTCCTTCGGCGGGCCCATCATCCGCGACCGGACGTTCTTCTTCGGCTCCTATGAAGGTCTGCGCGAACGCTCTGGCGCCACGTTCTCCGGTCTCACCGTCCCCACCCCCGCCATGCGCGCCGGCAACTTCTCTTCCTTCGCTCGCCTCCCCAACGACCCCGCCACTAACCAACCCTTCCCCGGCGGCCTCATCCCCGCCTCCCGCTTCGACCCCGCCTCCGTCGCCTTTCTCGACAAACTCCAAGTTCCGCTCCCCAACGCTTCCAACAACCGTTTCATCTTCAACCGACCCAACCGGGTCGACGCCAACCAATACATCGGCCGCGTCGACCACTCCATCTCCTCCGCCCAACGCCTCTCCGGCCGCATTTTCTTGAGCAAGAGCGCCGAATCCAACACCGCCGGCCTACCTGTCCTCCACGCCCAAAACGCCTTCGACAGTTGGAATATCCAGGGCCAACACACCTGGACCATCTCCCCCGGTCTCCTCGGTTCCGGCCAGGTCACGGTCAACCGAACCAACATCGACCGCGGCCCCCTCCCGTTTGGCTCGGCCGACGGCATCAACTACTCCGACCTCGGCATCAAGGTCAACCGCGGCGGCCCCGACGCCAAACTCGTCCCCCATTACCGCGGCGCCGTCAACGGCTACTGGAACCTCAACCAGGACAACTTAGTCACCATCGACCGCCGCACTTACCAGGGAACTTACACTCTCGCCTGGATCCATGGCCGCCATCAAATCAAGGTCGGCGGCGAATACCGCTACAGCTTCTCCGACCGCGTCACCGCCAACGGCATCGACCCCCAGTTCACCTTCGACGGCCGCTTCAGCAACGAAGCCTTTGCCGACTTCCTTCTTGGCCGCCCCGCCTCCATGCTCCAAGGCTCCGTCCGTCTCAACCGCAACGCCAATCACGCGCCGTCCTTCTTCGCCCACGACGACATCAAAATCTCGAAAAACCTCACCCTCAGCCTTGGCGTCCGCTGGGAGCCGTACCTGCCCTTCTTCGCCACCAACGATGAACTCACGGTCTTCCGCCCCGGCCAGCAATCCACCGTCTTCCCCAGCGCCCCGCAAGGCCTTCTCTACGTAGGCGACAAGGGCGTCCAACGCGGCGGTACCGACACCGATTGGAACAACATCGCCCCCCGCTTCGGCCTCGCCTGGCGCCCCGGCGGCTCCACCAAAACCAGCGTCCGCGCCGGCTACGGGGTTTTCTTCGATACCCCCCGCTTCCACATGCTCAGCCACTTCGTGAACTCCCCGCCCTTCTCCTTCCAAACCACCATTAACCAACCGGCCAGCTTCTCCGACCCCTATCGTGGCACCACCAACCCATTCCCCTACGCCCCTCCCACCACCGCCGACGAACGCGCCCGCTACCGCTTCACCCTCCCCGCCACCGTCGGCCTATCGATCGACCCCGACCTCGCCACCTCCTATCTCCAGCAGTGGAACCTCAACGTCCAGCGCGAACTCGCCGCCGGCTTCACCGCCACCGTTGCCTACGTCGCCTCCAAGGGCTCCAAACTCGCCATCCGCACCGAAGCCAACCCCGCCCTCTTCGGCCCCGGGGCTACCACCGCCAACATTAACGCCCGCCGCATCTACGCCCCCACCTTCCAAAGCATTCTCAACTATCAGTCGAACGTCAACTCCAGCTACCACTCCATCCAGACCACCCTCAACAAACGGTTCTCGAAAGGCTACACGATCCTAGCCAGCTACACCTATGGTCGCTCCATCGATCTCAGTTCCCTCGAAGTCGACGGCTTCAACGGCCAGGACCCCCGCAACCTCAGCGCCGACAAAGGCCTCTCCGATTTCGACATCCGCCAGCGCTTCGTCTCCAGCTTTCTCTGGGACATCCCCGGCCCCCAAAACGGCCGCGCCAAATGGATCCTCGGTGGTTGGCAGACCAACGGCATCTTCTCCGCCCAAACCGGCAGCCCCATCAATATCGTCTCCGGCAGCGACCGCGCTCTCTCCGGCACCGGCACTCAGCGCGCCAACCTGATCGGGAACCCCTATCTCCCTTCCGGCCGCTCCCGCGATGAGCAAATGGCCGGCTACTTCAACCCCGCCGCCCTCGCCATCCCCGCCCTCGGCACCTACGGCAATTTCGGTCGCAACGTCCTTCAGGGCCCCGGCAGTTACAACCTAGATTTCGCCATCTTTAAAGGCTTCCGCTTCGCCGAACGCCGCGAACTCCAATATCGCTGGGAGATGTTCAACGCCCTCAACCACGCCAACCTGGGCAACCCGCGGGCCAACATCGGCGCCGTCCGGCCGGGCCAGATCGATTCCACCTCCGCCGCCCGCATCATGCAGATGGGCCTCCGCTTCGTTTTCTAGCGCCGAGTCCCCGCCACGTCGTTCTTGAACTGGTACAAGCCTTTGCCTGCCGTGACGTAGAGCGTCATATTCTCCGGCCCCGCGAAGGTGCAGTTGGTCACCGTATCTTCCGGTACCGCGATGAACTTCACGAGTTTGCCATCCGGCGAAAACACATGCACGCCCGCCTTCGTATCCAGCGTCTCCGTCGTTCCCCGCTTCTGGTGCAACCCCGCCACGGCGTAAAGATTCCCTTTCGTGTCCATGCACATTCCATCGGCACTGCGCCCGGGATAGAAGTTGTGGAACACCCGCATCTTGCTCACCGACCCGTCCTCCCCTAAATCGTAAGCCCGCAGCATCCGCGCCCCGCCTTCCTGGTTGTTGGCCTCGACAAGGTACAGCGTCTTATCATCGGGAGCGATCATGATGCCGTTCGGTCGTTGCACCTCCGGAGCGGCCAACAGCCGCGTCAGTTTCTTATCGGAGTCGATCCGGTACACTGCGCCGCCGATCATGTCGGTAAAGTAGAGCCGTCCCTTGGCGTCCATCGTCACGTCGTTGGGCCCCACAAACGGTTTGCCCTCGTAGCTGTCGGTGAGCACCTCTACCGTTCCCGTTTTCAGATCGGTCCGCGTGACCCGCGGCTTCATCTCAACCGCCGCGTGCGGCGATCCCCCAAACTGTGCCCCCTTTAATGACGCCCCCTCGGCTGCCACCAACCGGCCCTCGCTATCGAACAGCAACCCGTTCGCCGTATTACTACCCTCCCGAAACACGCTCAGCTTGCCCTCCACGGATAGCTTCATAATCCGCTGGTTGATGATCTCGGAGAAATAGACATTGCCCGCGGCGTCAGCTGTCGGCCCCTCGGTGAACGAGGTAATGGTGGCCGCGGTCGCCTCCAGTTGCCCGGGAGCGGTCGCCATCTCGGGCGCGGCGGCGCAACCAGCCAGCAGCAGAATCGCCAAACTCAATGTCAGTCGCATAGGGGTCCATCATATCGCGTCGGGTCAAAAAGCAAACTTGACATGCTCGGGATAAGATCAGACGCCGCCGAAAATATCATATAGAAGGAGGAAAGCTGACCGGCTCATTCATAAACTCTCACCGTTCAATACCTGGAACGATTTCTCCTTTCCCTTCCGACTCGTAGAGGATTCGCTCAAACACGCTGCCGATGAAGCGAATCCGGTCGCCCAGACTTGGCTTCCCACCGTGGACATTCTGGAAGACGAGTTGCAACTCGTCATTACGGCCGATCTCCCTGGCATTGATCTTGCCGAGATCGATATCCGTCTCGAAAACGGCAACCTGATCGTCAAGGGCCAACGGGACATCGCCCGAAGGCCGAAAAAGCCAGCTGTCATTGCATCGAGCGAACCTACGGCAAGTTCGCCCGTTCGTTCTCGATGCCGGAGACGGTCGATCCGAAAAAGGTGTTCGCCGACGGCAAAAACGGCGGCCTGCAGATCACCCTGGGCAGGAAGGAACTCGCCAACCCGCGAGCGACCCAAGTCCAAGTCGGCTAACCGCCAACCGAATGGACCGGGGCCCAACGTCCCCGATAGCCCAACCTCGCCGGGCAAGCACCCAAACATGGGATTCTCGGGATGGGCCATGAAAACAAGTTTTGAGATCCCAGACGCCCTTTGGCATCAAGCCGAAGCCTCTGCCGCCGAGCAAGACCTCTCCCGGCGCGAGCTAGGCGCCCTTGCCCTCGCCGAAAAACTTCGCCGCCCGTCAAATGCCGAAAAGCCTTGGATGAAGAGCTTCGGCAAACTCCGCGGCTTGCACGCCGAGAACGTCCGGATTGACCCACTCATCCGCGATGAGTTCGGGCTAGTGAGCCTCGACACGAACCCCGTCTCCGCCCTCGCTGACACAGGCCAATGCACTAGGCCGCCCCGTAATTGTCATCGGCGAATATCGATAGGGCATCAACCAATCGCGACATCGGCTTCGCTATCAAGCCTGGCTGTCCGAACTGATCGGCATTGGCAACATCCTCGACGTGGATCTCGTCACCACAGATTTCAATACCGCCATCCGCGCCGAACTCAAAAGCCAAGGCCAGCCGATACCCGCCAACGATATCTGGATCGCTGCCCTGGCTCGTCAACACTGGCTCCCCATCTTCAGCCGCGATCATCACTTCGACGCTGTCCCCGGACTCCGCCGCCTCTCCTGGCCCTAGCCCTACGATATTATGATATTGATGCTCTCACGCCGCGCTCTCCTCGCCGCCCTTCCGGCCCTGCCTCTTCTGGGCGCCCGCAAACGGTCCGCCCTCATCGTCGACGGCCAGAATAACCACGCCTGGGCCGCCACCACGCCCCTCCTGAAACACTATCTTGAACAGACCGGCCTCTTCACCGTTGCCGTCTCCACGACGCCCCCCAAAGGCGGCGACATGCAGACTTACCGCCCAAAATTCTCCGCCTACGACGTCGTCGTCTTGAACTATAACGGCGAAGATTGGTCCAAAGAAACCGAAACCGATTTCGTCAAATACGTCGCCTCCGGCAAAGGTCTCGTCGTCGTCCACGCCGCCAACAACGCCTTCCCCACATGGCCCGAATTTAACGAGATGATCGGCCTCGGCGGCTGGGGCAATCGCACCGAAAAAAGCGGCCCCTATCTCCGCCTCCGCGAAGGCAAATGGGTCACCGATACCCAACCCGGCCGCGGCGGCAGCCACGGCGACCAACACGAATACCTCGTCACCCTCCGGGACCCCAACCACCCCATCACCAAGGGTCTCCCTCCCGAGTGGCTCCACGCCAAGGACGAACTCTACGACCGTCTCCGCGGCCCCGCGAAGAACGTCCATATCCTCGCCTCCGCTTTCGCCCCCAAAGCCAAACGCGGCAGCGACGAGAACGAACCTCTCATCATGGTGCTCCCCTACGGCAAGGGCCGGGTTTTCCACACCTGCCTCGGCCACGGCGTCGACGCGATGACTTCGGTGGACTTCATCGTCACCTATCAACGCGGCACCGAATGGGCGACCACCGGCAAAGTCACCCAGAAACTCCCCGCCGACTTCCCCGGGAAAGACAAGGTTTCTCTCCGCCAGGCTAAGTGATAGAATCAGGGCGCTCATGCGCAGCGCCCTTCTCTCTCTCGTCTTCGCCACCGCCGCCTT
>CANNLB010000205.1 GCA_947505565.1 Acidobacteriota bacterium
GTTCGATCTGCCGCCGGGGCGAAGCGTGCTCGTGCAGCGCGATGGGTTTTTGGCGGCGCAGCCGACGGTGCAGTTGAACATTGCTCTCGTCAAGAAACTGGGCGCTGGATTCTTTGGCGGCGAGGGCTTTATTCTGCAGAAGCTGACCGGGCCGGGGATCGTGTTCATCCATGGTGGTGGCGATTTTATCGAGTTCCAGTTGGCCCCCGGGGAGCAGTTGCAGGTGGACACCGGATGTATCGTGGCGTTTGAGGAAGCGGTGCAGTACGACATCCAATTTGTGGGTGGGATCAAGACGGCGATCTTCGGTGGAGAAGGGTTATTCCTGGCGACGCTGACCGGACCTGGGCGCGTGATTATTCAGTCGATGACGCTTGACAAGATGCGGCGGGAGTTGGCCCCTGCGGCGACGGGTGGCGGGGATGAGCGCAGTGGACTCGGCGCCATAACAGGTTTGTTTAATTCTGATGACTAACGCACAAATCAAGCAGATTCGAGACGAAGTGGCTGGCCTGCTGGTTAGCCGCTTGGCGGCGGTGCCGGCCGAAGCAGCGGAGTTGCAGCGGGCGGCGCGAGCGCTGCGGCAGGCGGAATCGATTGAGCAGTGGGTTCAGATTGTGGCGGATACCGCGGCTGGATTTACGGAACGGGCCGCGCTGTTTTCGATCGACGGCGACCGGGCGTTGGCGAAGGCGTTACGAGGGACAGGCGGGTTAGTCGCCGAACCGGTGAAACTGGCTGAGGCCGCGGCGCTGCAGCAGGTGGTGGATACGAGCGAGACGGTGGTCTGTTTGACGGCGGCGTCGCAGTTGGGTGCGGCTCTATTTGAGCCCAGGATTTCGACGCGAGCGCACTTGGTGCCGGTGGTCGGCAAGACGCGGGTGCTGGGGATTTTGTACGCCGAAGGGGACCCGAATCTACCGGCTTTGGAGACGTTGGCGGCGTTGGCGGCGGGGTCGCTCGAACTGCGCAAGGCCCAGGTGACGGCACCGCTGATCCAACCGGCACCGATGACCGAGCCGGAGCATCGGCATCTGGTGGAGCCGGTGGTCGCGGCGCCGATTCCGGAAGCCGCGCCGGTCGACTGGCGGGCGTTTCGAGGGGCCAGTGTTGCGGTGGCGAAACTGGTGCTGAGCCATCGCGAAACATTGGCGATGGCGCGGGCGCGGGGCAATGTTTACGCGGCTTTGCGGTTGGAAATTGAAGCGGCGAGATTGGCGCATCGCGACCAGTATCCGGGGCGTGAAAATTACCTCGAAGAGGAGTTGCACGCGCGGCTATTCCAGTACGGTGGTCTTCCCGCCGCCGAGCGCCGAGCCGATGATTAGCGTTTCGCGGCGGGCTCCTTCGTAATTGGGACCCCGCCACGGACGATGAAGAATTCGCCCGCTCGAGCGGGTTTGGTTTTTTCGCGGTCCAACTTGCGGCTGAAGCCTGGCAGCAGGGAGCCCTTAAGCATAGCCACGCGGGCATGCTGGAAATGCAGAGGGGCGCCGCCTCAGGCTCCGCCCGGCATCCCAAACGCATACGTGAAGGGCTCGCCGGGCTTGTCTCGATCGCCGTCGAGAACGGCGTGCCTGGGGCCGTCAGCGTCGGCCCGTTGCCAGGAAATGACGTCAGGGTACCAACCGAAGTTGGCGGGGTCGTGGGCGGCCCAAAGAGCGCTGGCCGGGAGCAGGGCGAAGCTATGACGGGAGAATTTCATGAGTCGATTATGACCGGGAATCGACGCACAAACTCTCCGATTCTTGCGCTGACATGGGAGCTCTAGTTGGTTTTTTTCTTGTACGTATAAGTGGGGAAGTCGAAGTCAAAGTTGGTGCGAGGGGGCAGCGATTTGGCGTTCGTCGTGGGGATCGCCCGAGCCAATTCGGCTTTGAGCTTGGTGTGCTTTGGATCGCTCGCTATATTGCGCCATTCGTGGGGATCGGCGATGCAATCGTAGAGCTCTTCCGAGCCGTCCTTGTAGCGAATGTAACGCCACTGTTCGGTGCGGACGGCGTGATTGCCTTCGAGATAAGTGATGACGGCGGGTGGGCGCTTGGCGTTCGGGTTGCGGAGTTGCGGGGTCAGGCTCAGACCCTCGTTGCGCGGGTTTTTGGGTAGGCCGCAAAGGTCGACGAGCGTGGGGTAGAGATCGAGCAGGCTGACGGCCTGTGGGCGCGCTACGCCGGGTTTAGCGGTTCCCGGACCGGCGATAATCATCGGCACGTGCGTCGATCGCTGCCAAAGGGTGGACTTGTGCCAATGTTTTTTTTCGCCGAGATGCCAGCCGTTGTCGGACCAGAAGACGATGACGGTATTCTTGGCATGGGCCGATTGGTCGAGGGCGTCGAGGAGTTGGCCGATCATGGCATCGGCGAAGGAGATGCAGGCGAGATAGGAGCGGATGGCGTCCTTATGCTTGCCGGTACTGACAATGCGTTCGTGTTCGACGCGCCGAAAGGCGGCGAACTCCTGGCCGATTTTGGGGATGTCGTCGAGGTCGTCTTCGGGTGCTTCTGGAAGGCGAACCTTGTCTGCCGGGTAGAGGTCGAAATACTTTTGGGGGGCGTACATCGGAATATGGGGATGCCACAATCCGATGGCGAGGAAGAACGGCTTCGCGTGCGTTTTCCCGAGGAAACCGGTGCCGAAATCGATGGCGCGCTGGTCGCCGTAGGCGCGTTCTTCATAGGGTAGGACGCCCCAATCGAACTCACCCTGGAACTTGTCCAAACCATTGAGCGGGATGGCCGGTGGGGCCGGGACGCGTTTGTTCCACGGGTACCAGTCGGCGCGGCGATACCACGGGTCGTCGAAGACTTGCAGTTGGAACTCGTCCCACTGCGACGGCGGATTGTTCCCGGCCGTGTGATGGAACACTTTGCCTGCCCCGGCGACGTGGTAGCCGTGCTTCCGGAAATACATGGGGAGGGTGACGGCGTCGGGGAGCACGGGCGGCCAGAACTGGTCGTTGTCGTAGATGCCGGTGGAGGAAGCCCGCTGGCCCGTCAGCAGGGCGGTGCGGGAGGGGTTACAGAGCGGGGAAGCGCAGTGGGCGTTGGCGAACAGAACGCCGCGCTGAGCTAGCCGGTCGATATTGGGTGTTTGGACGCCGGGGTAGCCTTTCAGGCAGCCGACCCAGTCGTTCATATCGTCGACCGAGATGAACAATACGTTCGGTTGCTTGGGAGCGGCAAGGGCGACCGAAGCGGAGGCGAGGAAGGAGCGGCGAGTGAGCATGGCTTTAGCGGTGACGGCGAACTAAATAAACTGCGGTTTCAGCCAACAGGTTGGGCATCATTTTTACCTCGCGGTTGCCGTCGAGGAAAACGCGCTTTTCGATATGCCACTCTTCGCGGGCAGCCAGGATCTCGAAGTCGTCGATTGTGAAGAAATGGATGTTGGGCGAGTCGAACCAATCGTGAGGGAACCGGGTTGTTTTGGGGGCTCGTCCAGTGAACAAGTGGGCTAGTCGGACGCGCCAGTGGCCGAAATTTGGAAAGGCAACCAGGGCGCGGCGGCCGACGCGGAGCATGTCGTTCAGCACCTGCAGCGGCTGACGAACCTCCTGCAGGGTCTGGCTGAGGATGACGTAGTCGAAGGCCTGGTCGGGGTAATCAGCCAGGCATTCTTCGATGTCACCTTGGTAGCAGCTGACTCCTTTAGCAATCGCCTTCTGCACCTTTGCGCCATCCATTTCGACTCCGCGCACATCGACGTCCTTGTTGTCGGCGAGCCAACTCAGCAGTTCTCCGTCGCCGCAGCCAAGATCGAGGACGCACGTCTGGGGCGCGACGATTTCACTGAAAATGGCATAGTCGCCACGACCGAGCAGGTCGCGTACAAACGGATCGTTATTGCTGGCCGGGGTCATCGGCGGTTCACTCCTTTGGTGACGCGGACGAGGAATCCTTTCACGATCTCCGATTGTTCTTCGACCTCGACGAGGAAGGCGTCGTGGCCGTACTTGGAGGTGAGTTCGATATAGGCCACGTCCTGATTGCGACGCCGCAGGGCGCTCACCACCTCCTGCGACTGATAGGACGGATAGAGCCAGTCAGAGGTGAAGCTGATAACGAGAAACTTGGTCTTCGATCGTTCCAGCACCGCGGTCAGAGACTGTTGGCCGGCCGCGAGATCGAACAGGTCCATGGCCTTGGTGATGTAAAGATACGAGTTCGCGTCGAAGCGGTCGACAAACTGGCTGCCGCGATAGCGGAGGTAGCTTTCGACTTCAAAGATGCCTTGGTCTTCCCGTTGGCGGCGGCCGAATTTCTGGCGCATCGACTCATCGCTCATGTACGTAATATGCCCAACCATACGCGCCACGGCGAGCCCGCGGCCCGGCAGTTTCCCGCCGTAGTAGTTGCCGTCGCTCCAGTCTGGATCGGCCGTGATGGCTTGACGCCCCACTTCGTTGAAGGCGATCTGCTGGGCGCTGTGGCGCGGGGTGGTGGCGATGGGGATAGCGGAGGCGACACGATCAGGGTAGCGGGCCGCCCATTCGAGTACCTGCATGCCGCCCATCGAGCCGCCGGCAACGGAGAGCAGTTTCTCAATGCCGAGCGATTCGATGAGCTTGGCCTGCAGTCGGACCATGTCGCCGATGGTGATCACCGGAAACGTCATCGCGAAGATCTCGCCCGTCGCGGGGTTGATGGAGCCGGGACCAGTGGTGCCGCGGCAGCCGCCCAAAACGTTTGAACAAATGACGAAGTACTGGTCGGTGTCGAAGCCGCGGCCGGGGCCGATCATGCTGTCCCACCAGCCTTTTTGTTGGGTTTGTTCGTCAATGCCCGCCGCGTGGGCATCGCCGGAAAAGGCGTGCATGACAAGGATCGCGTTGGAGCGATCAGCGTTTAATGTGCCGTAAGTTTGATAAGCGACGTCGACCGGAGCGAGGGTTACCCCACAATCCAACTCCAAGGCTGCGAACCGCTTCGATTGCGTAGAAACGACCATGACAGGAATCCTTGTAGGATAACAGGCATGTTGCGATTGGCTATCGTCTTGTTCTTAGTGATGGTGATGACCCCGGTGCTCTGGGGGCAATGGCGCGTCGGGCGCGCGGAGGTGGATATCACGCCACCGGCTCGGATGCCGATGGCCGGGTACTACTATGTCCGTCTGAACGAGGGCACCCATGATCCGCTTTTTGCCAAGGCAATGGTGGTGGAGCAAGCTGGCGTGCGGATGGCGCTGGTGGCCGTTGACTACGTGCAGATTCCCCGCGCGTTTGTCGAAGAAGCGCGAGCGCTGATTGCCGCGCGGACAGGAATCCCGACGACGCATGTCATGATTTCGGCCACCCATTCCCACACGGGCCCTGAGTTGGGAGCCCGGCTGCGCAGCGTGGAGCCAGATATCGACGCGTTGGCGAAAGGCTTTTGGAAGCGGATCCCCGAGTTGATTGCGGCCAGCGTAGAAAAGGCGGTCGCCGCGCTGGCACCGTCGGAGATCAGCGTCGGCGTGGGCCGCGAAGACACGATCAGCTTCATCCGCCGCTTTCGCCTGATCGATGGCACCACGGGGTGGAATCCCGGAAAGAAGAATCCAAAGATTGTGCGAGCGCTGGGGGCGATCGATCCCGACGTGGCCGTGGTGACGGGCGGCAACGGTGCCTCTGTCAACTTCGCGCTCCATCTTGATACCGTGGGTGGGGCTCAGTTTTCGGCCGACTATGCGTATGCTTTGAGCCGGAGCCTGCGGGAGGTGAAAGGGCCGGGGTTCTCGACCCTGTTCACGATCGGCTGTGCGGGGAACATCAACCACATCGATGTTTCGCATAACCGGCCGCAGAAGGGTCACGGGGAGGCGGCGCGGATCGGGACCGTGTTGGCGGCCGCCGTGCTGAAGACTATGGAAAGAATGACGCCGGTGGAGCCGCAGCCGGTGCGCGTTTCGACCCGGCTGGTCGGGCTGCCGCCCGCGGCATACACGGCGGAGGAAGCAGAGCGGGCGAAGGTGGTGGTG
>CANNLB010000206.1 GCA_947505565.1 Acidobacteriota bacterium
TATTGGCGTGCCAAGCCGGTTGCACCCGGATGACATCTCCTTCGGACAGCGGAAGTTCCCGCAGGTTCACCTTGCCGAGGAGGTCATACGCCCCTTTGTCGCGGTTCCAACGCCGGTAGTCGACGTTCTTCACAAGCGACTGGGTCCGCAGTAGCTTTCCTGTCGCAGCATCGATGATTAAGTGCGACTCCTCCGGATTCATCCGAAACCAGTAGGCAAAGTGGGCATCCCAATGCATCACGTAAAGCGCCTGCCAGGTCGGTGCTGGTTCGGTCCCGGTGTCGGCGACAAATTGCCATAGGCTGTGACCGGTCATGGCGTCGGTCAGGCTGAGCCCGGCCGGTGCTTCCGGTACATCGTGCCAGCCGCCGCGGCCGTGGAGAATCGCCATGGTGCCGTTCTTTGTCTTGCCTAGACGCGGCGTGTTGTAGGCTGTCGTTCCGTCTTCATTGGTCCAGACGACGCGACCCGTCCGCTTATCGATCGCCCGCAGATAGTTCCACCCCGGCTTCTCGGCCGGCTCCACGTTGTAGATCAAGTCGCCGACGATCATCGGTTCAAACTGTTTGTTGAACGGAAACGGCTTGCCCCACGGAGTAAACTTCCGGCGCCAAACTTCGTGCCCTTGCCAGTCCCAGCAGCCCATTTCGCCACTCGCATTGAAGAACCAGACGTGCTCCCCATCGGTCAATGGGGTTGGCGTCGTCGAGTCGCTATAGGCATACATCATGGGGCTCTTTTCGACGCCGTTGAGCGAGACGGCCCACAGAGTCTTCCCGGTTCTCGCATCCATCGCCAAGCCCGTGATTCGGCTGCTGAACCCTTTCTCTCCTGCCGCGAAGGTTGTAAGAAACAGTCGATCGCCCCATACGGCGATTCCGCTTTGTCCGGCGTTCGGCAACGGCACCCGCCACGCAATGTTCTCGTTCCGCGCGACGCTCCACTTCACAGGCGGCTCCGAGCCGGTCACTTGCCACGTGCCGTTCGGACCTCCAGCCTGCGGCCAATTAGCCGCCGTCAAGAGCAGTGGGGCCAAGAAAATCGGGAATCGAGTCATGAGGACATCATCGCCGACTTTAGTGGGCGGCGCCGGAGCCCGGGAGCCACTGGTCAAAACTGTATGTACGAAAGACCGGAGCGCCTTCTATTCTGATCATGTAATCCTGTTACTCATGCTTCGCCGCCGCTTCCTTCCTTTACTCACGCTCGGCCCCTCACTCGTCCGCGGGCAAAAGACCGACCGTTCTCACGGTCGCTCGATGGTCATCGCCAGCGGCGGCATCGTCTCGACGAGCCAAGTGCTCGCCTCCCAGGCTGGCGCGATGATCCTCGCGCAAGGGGGCAGCGCGGTGGATGCGGCCATCACGGCCAATGCCGTGCTCGGTGTGGTGGAGCCGATGATGTGCGGCATTGGCGGCGATCTGTTTGTGATGTACCGCGACGCCAAGACCGGCGCGATTACTGGTCTGAACGCGAGCGGTCCGGCCCCGCGCGCGATGACGATCGCCGCACTTCGGGCGAAGGGGCTGACGAAGATGACGCCTACGGGCATTCACTCGGTCACAGTTCCCGGCTGTGTTCGCGGCTGGCAAGCCATGCACCGTCGGTATGGCAAACTCGCATGGAACAAGCTCTTTGATCCCGCCATCCGCTTTGCCGCGTCTGGCTTTCCCATGCAGGAGATGGTTGGCCGTGTGTGGGATTCTGAACTTGTCCGTAAAGATCCCGAGGGGACGCGCGTTTTTTACCCCGGCGGGAAGGCACCAGGGATCGGGGACATCTACCGCAATCCCGACCTTGCCAGAGCCATGCGCCTGATCGCCGCCGAAGGGGCCGATGGGTTCTACAAGGGCGAGGTGGCGACGGCGATTTTGATGAAGTCGCAGAAGGTGGGTGGACTGCTCTTGCCGCCCGATCTCGCCGAGTTCGAACCCGAATGGGTGACGCCGATCGCCACCACCTATCGCGGCTGGCAGGTTCACGAATTGCCCCCGAACGGGCAAGGTTTGGCGGCGTTGTCCATGCTCAACATCCTCGAGAACTTCGACCCCGCGGCGCCCTTTAGCTCTACTGAACTCCATCGGAAGATTGAAGCGATGAAGCTGGCTTATGCGGACCTGAAGTATGTTGCCGATACGCGGGTGACCAAGGTCCCCACCGCGGCCCTGATCGCCAAACCCTACGCCGCTCAGCGCGCGAAGCTAATTAAGGCTGACCGGGCCAACTGCGCCGTTGAAGCCGGGACTCCGCCGGTCTCGGCTGATACGACTTACTTTACGGTCGTTGATCGGGACGGGAATATCGCGTCGTGGATCCAAAGCGTGTCCGGCAGTTGGGGTTCTGGCGTGGCGGTGGATGGCATGGGCTTCCATCTTCACAACCGAGGCGGCGGCTTCAGCTTTGATGCGTCTCAGCCCAACGCTCTTGCTCCCGGCAAGCGCCCGTTCCACACGATTATCCCCGCGATCATGCAGAAGGACGAGCGGCACATCGGCTTCGGCATCATGAGTGGGGCTAACCAACCGCTGGCCCATGCCCAGTTTGTTTCGAACATTGCGGACCACGGCATGAACCTGCAGGCGGCACTGGAAGCTCCTCGGTTCACCAAATCTCGCGCGTCCGGCTGCGACGTTACGATCGAATCGCGGTACGGTCTGGATACTCTGCGCGAGCTCTCTTCGAGGGGTCACCAGATCACCATCGCCGAGCCTTATAGCGCTCGGATGGGCCGCGGCAACGCTGTGATGCATAACGCGAAGACGAAGGTGAATACCGCGGCCTCCGACCCACGAGCCGATGGTGCCGCGATCCCGCAGCCCTAACTGATTAGGGGCCGGCCGCCGGCTACCGAACCGGGGCGACGGTCGGTTTTGAGAGGAGTTGCCGAAAGGTCTGAAGGTTGCGAAGACATCCGCGTCTGCCTGATTGTTCGCGCCGTGGGACACCTGCCGAGGGATCACTGCCGGAGGTAGCATCCCGTCGGCCCGGTTGTTGGTCGGCTTGACAGAGAGAGGTGGGAGAAAGCGCAGCAACGACTTTTCCTCGTTTTGCTTGCCCAATCCGTGCAATAACTTTTGGTTATCGCCCTTCGCCAAAACGCGACCCCGCCAGTGATGCGTCACCCGCCTCCGAAAGGCCTTCGCGGGCCCGACCTACCTCCATCGCTTCCCGAGGCTGCGACTTCCCATGGCAGGATAAAGGCTGCGCGAGTCCGGCGCGCTCTTGCGGAGCGTCCATCTGTTCCGCTGGGACTGGCTCAATCGGCTGCTCATCGAAATGGCTCGCCTCGAACTCGGCGACGCTTATACCCAGGAGAGCGAGTTTGCATTCGCCATGGGTGCCGAACCGATGTTCAACCGGTCGATGATTGATCAAGCACTGTATCCCGTCATTGGCGCCGTTGGCTAAAAACCAGGAGATGGTAGGTCCTCGCTACCCGAAACGACGGTCTTGCCTGACTTCACGCAACCCTATCTTGTGGGCCTCAGCCTCGGCAAGCCCGTCGATCGTCGCACGCTCGCCATCCTCGAACTCGAGTGGCGGGGCGACTCGTTTGACTACGCCGAATCCCTGCCCAGCCGCAAGCCCATTGTTCGCCTCGTCCGGGCGGACTGGTTCCCGCTCGGCCTGCTTTACTCCGGTCTTCCAGCGATGCTGGCTGACGTGGTAACCAAGCTCGAACGACGTCCGGCGGCTGGAGCGTGACGCTGCTTTCTGCTCGAAATCCTGCCGCAGCACCCGTTGGTGATCGCGCTCGTGGCGGTGTCTGTTACCGGAGGTGAACGCGAAAATCGCCTCGATGGGGGCATCCGGTCCGTACCGCCGCCTGTACTCTATTCGGGTCTCCGGATCCTGTTCTAAACCGACGATCCGCGCATTGCGGACGATGTACCCGGTTACAACGCGCTCGTCGAAGAGTCGGTCATTGCCGAGGCCGCTTGGCGCGCCATTCGCGAAATTCTGGCGCGGCGCCAACCGCACCGCCAATAAGTTATACGATTTAATGGAGAAAATTTCTAATGCTCCTCCTTGCCCTCGCCATCATGATCGAACCGCACGTCGTTGTCCCCATGCGCGACGGCGTCAAACTCTACGCTGACGTCTACCGGCCCAGCGCCCCCGGGAAGTATCCCACCATCGTCGTCCGAACCCCGTACGGAGTCCAGCGCGACGGCGTCCATCAAAATCTGATCCGCTTTGCTCAGAATGGCTACGCCGTCGTCATGCAGGATGTCCGCGGCCGCTTCGAATCCGAAGGCAAGTGGGAGCCGTTCCGCGACGAAGGGCGCGACGGCTACGACACGATTGAGTGGGCCGCCCGGCAGCCGTGGTCCACCGGCAAGGTCGGCTCGCAGGGTGGGAGCTATTTGGGAAACAACCAATGGCTGGCCGGCGCGCTGGCCCCGCCCCACTTGGTGGCCATGTTTCCGGCCGTCGCCGCCACGAGCATTTATCACAACTGGGCTTACTTCGGCGGGGTGTTCCGCCTCTCTTTTAACTATGGCTGGGGCGTTGTCCGGATGCCCCATCGCATTATGCAGCCGCAGTACTGGCATACCGAGACCTACGTCCCGCCGGAGCTCAAATACGAGAATATCCTGCTGAATCCCCCTGATCAGGGCATCGCGCACTATCGCGACTGGCTCGCTCACGACCAGTACGACAGCTACTGGCGCGTCGCCTCGGTCGAAGACCGTTTCAACGACATCAAAGTCCCTGTCCACACCCAGGGCGGCTGGTTTGACATTTTCCTGGCCGGCACGATCAACGGCTATGTCGGGATGAAAAAACGCGGCGCTAAAATGGTGATCGGCCCCTGGGGACACGGCCCCAGTCGCAAGTTCGGGGCCCTCGATTTCGGTCCCACCGCGGACCGCAAGCTTAGCGAGTTCGAAGACCCCTGGTTCGCCCACTACCTGAAGGGCGAGGCCAATGGAATCGAAAAGGATCCGCCGGTCGAGATATTCTACATGGGCATCAACTCTTGGAAAAAAGAGGCCGACTGGCCCATTCCTGGCACGCAGTACGTCTCCATGTATCTGGGACGCAACAAGTCGCTGTCCTATGACAAAGCGTCCACCGCCAGCGATAGCTTCACCTACGACCCCGCCAATCCGGTCCCGACGCTCGGCGGCAACAACTGCTGCGGCACCCCCACGGTCGCCGGCCCCATGGATCAACGGCCGCTCGAGAAGCGGCCCGACGTCCTTAGCTACACCGGCAGCCCTCTCGGTAAGCGGTTGGCCATCGCCGGCCCCGTCAAGATGAAACTCCAAGTGGCGACTACCGCCCCGGACATGCACTGGATGGTGAAGTTGATCGATGTGCATGAGGACGGAGCGGCCTACAATATCGCCGAAGGAATGCTTCGGTGTAACGGTCCGGATTGCGAAGTCGACCTCGTTGGCACCGCCAACGTCTTCCTCACAGGCCATCGGATCCGCGTCGATATCACTTCAAGTAATTTCCCCCAATTTGCGCGGGCGCCGCACGCTGGCAAAAATACGGTCTTTCACGGGTCGCATCTTGTCCTGCCTGTGGTTCCGCTACCCTAGAAGACAGATTCATGTATCGGCTACTCATTCCCTTTCTATTGGTCGGCACCCTGTGGGCCGACGAGAAGTTCCAGGCACTTGGTCAAAAATGGTCGGTCCCCATCGCCGCCGATTGGGAAGAGGTGGATGGGATTATGGGCCTAACGGTCCCTCGGCCGCAAACGGCGCCGCGGCGCCCGAAACAGTTTGCGCTTCTGGATGCCGGTCCATTCGAAAAGGTGACGGTGGAAGTGGAAGTCCGGCGTCTGCAAGGGTCGTTAATCATCGTCTACGCCTATCAGGACGACGCCCATTTTAACTACGCCCATCTATCGGTCGACGCCCCAGCCAAACAACCCGTTCACAATGGCATCTTCCACGTTTTCGGCGGAGAGCGCGTCCGCATCAGCCCGCTCGAA
>CANNLB010000207.1 GCA_947505565.1 Acidobacteriota bacterium
TAGCAACTGGTGAAACGGGTTCCTTGGCTCGCCAAGCGATCGATGTGCGGGGTGCGGATCTGCTTCTGGCCATAGCAGCCGAGGTCGAAGACGCCAAGATCGTCGGCCATGATGAAGACGAAATTCGGGGGAGGCTGAGGAGTCGGCGCGCCGCTGGCGGTGCTGGAAAGTAGCGAGAGAAAGTGGCGACGTTGCATGAGCACTCCATACTTTACACGCTCCGTTGGCTCTTGCATCGGGGCGGCAAGGAAAGCAGCGGAAATCGACCGCCGACGGAATGCCGAGAACGTCGTCGCGCCGCCCGTGGCGGATCGCACTCGGCATCAAAAAACACCCAGCTTCCAAAAGTTGCAAGGTTCTAGGCCGATACCCGACGGCAAATCCGTAGGCGGAGCAGGGCGGGCCGAAAGTGGAAAGGGCCGCGGGCAGAATGATCACCAACGCTGCTATGACGTTGGTCGCCGACCCGCGTGGCGGCGAACCAGCGCAGATCAAGCGTTCACTTCGCTTCGACGGAGCCGTATTGCACCAACGGACCGGCAGGGAAATCCGGATACCGTTACCGCAATCGCTGCCCTTCACCGTTGAGCGAGAGCCGTGATCCGGCCCATCGCGCTTCGAGATCCGCATCGACGTGGATCACCGTCGAATTCATTCGGAACAACCGTCGTCGCATCGGCGCCTCCCCGGGGAGCCTAGACGTCCACCACAAGCGAGTTATTGTCGCCCGCCTAGCTGGGAAGGGATGCCAAGGTTAGCGGCAACAATTCGGAGAAGAACCTCGCTACAGGGTCTTGCGACGAAATTGGGATCCCTTCACCCGCAGTACTGAGGATGCAGCAAATGGTCGGCCGCAGATAGTAGCCTGTTAACATGGCTCAGCTTTTGGACGGTAAACTCGTCCGCGATGAAATCCTCTCCGAACTCCGGCCCCGTATCCTCGCCTTGCCTCGGCGGCCGGGGCTGGCGGTCGTCCTGGTGGGCGCGGATCCAGCAAGCGAGGTGTACGTCTCGAGCAAAGTGAAAACCTGCGGAAACCTC
Source organism: Acidobacteriota bacterium (assembly GCA_947505565.1). Taxonomy (GTDB): domain Bacteria; phylum Acidobacteriota; class Terriglobia; order Bryobacterales; family Bryobacteraceae. The sequence goes on from CANNLB010000207.1 coordinate 1,042, forward strand.
GGCTTCTGCAGCGAAAAAATCACCCGCCCGCCGACGACAACCACCGCCGAACTTTTGGCCATCGTCGACAATCTCAACTCCGATCCAGCCATCGACGGCATCCTGGTCCAGATGCCCCTGCCCAAGCACATCGACACCCAGCAGGTGCTCAATCGAATCGCTCCCGCCAAGGACGTCGACGGATTTCACCCCGTCAACGTCGGCCGCCTGTCGATCGGACTCCCCGGCCCCCGCCCCTGTACCCCCAACGGGGTGATGCAGTTGCTCCGCCGCTATGGCATCGATGTCACCGGCAAGCGCGCCGTCATCGTCGGCCGCAGCGACATCGTCGGCAAGCCGATGGCGATGCTGCTGCTCCACGCCAACGCCACAGTCACCATCTGCCACTCCCGCACCGCAGGTTTAGCCGCCGAGTGCCAACGAGCAGATATTCTGGTCGGCGCCATCGGCCGACCGGCGTTCCTCACGGCCGAACATATTCGCCCCGGTGCTGTCGTGATCGACGTCGGCATCAACCGGCTAACCGAGCGAAGCCAGGTCGAAGCTATTTGGCGGAACGAACCCACCATCCTCGCCGAGTTCGACCGCAAGGGCAAACTACTGGTGGGAGACACCCACCCCCTCGACGCACCAGCATTGGCCAGCGCCTGGACCCCGGTTCCCGGCGGCGTGGGCCCCTTAACCATCGCCATGCTCATGAGCAACACCGTTGAGGCGTCCGAGCTTCGCCAAGCATGCTAACCGTCGCCCTCACCGGTGGCCTGGCGACCGGCAAATCCACCGTGGGGCGCATGTTTGCGGAGCTCGGCTGTGTTCTCGTGGAAGCGGACCTGCTGGGCCACCGGGCCCTGGCAGGTCCGGCACGTGACCAAACCGTCGCCCTCTTCGGCGAAGGGATCCGCGCTCCCGATGGCTCGATTGACCGTCGCGCTCTAGGTGCCGTCGTCTTTCAGGATCCCGTCAAACTGTCCCAGTTAAACGCGCTTGTCCACCCCGTCGTCGAAGAGTTTCGCCGACAGCGGTTCCTCGAAATCTTCGAAACCGACCCCCATGCGATCGTCTTGTACGAAGCCGCCATTCACATCGAAACCAGCCTGTACAAGCAGTTTGCCCGGCTCATTCTGGTTACCTGCAACGAGCAAACCCAGCTCACGCGGGCGATGGCCCGCAGCCAATGGACCCATGAAGAAGCGCAGGCGCGGATCGATCGACAAATGCCACTTGCGACGAAACGAAAATTCGCCGACTACGTCATAGATACTTCTGTCTCGCTCGAACACGCTCGACGCCAGGCGGAGGAAATCTATAATGAACTAAGGGCCCTTGTCGATTAACCCTCCCTTTATGAAACGGTTCCGCTATCTCTTTCTCGCCATTGCCTTCACCGGTGCCTTCGTCTATCTCACCACGATCGCCAAATCTCGACTCTTTCCCGCCAACGGGGCCGCCACCGCCGAAGGACCCGGCTGGCAAGAACCGCCCATCGTGCAGGGTGCCGGCCTCGGCTCGGATGAGCAGAACAACATCGACATCTACAAGCGCTCCCGCGCAGCGACGGTCAATATTTCAAGCACCGTCTATCGGCGAGGCTACTTCTTTGAAGTAGTCCCCTCGAAGGAGACTGGCTCAGGTTTTATCTTCGATTCCAGCGGCCTGATCTTAACCAACAACCACGTCCTGGCCGGCAACGCCAAAGTGGTCGTCACCCTGCCGGACCAGTCGAAATACGACGCCGAAGTGCTCTACAAAGACCCGAATAACGATCTGGGGCTGATTCGGATCACCCCTCGAAACAAGAAGCTGCCGGTGCTCAGTCTCGGCGATTCCGACGGGATCCAAGTCGGCCAGAAGGTGCTCGCCATCGGAAACCCGTTCGGGCTGGATGGCACCTTGACTACCGGGATCATCTCCGCCCTCGGTCGCACCATTCGCGCCGACGAGAACCGCGAACTCGAAGGGATGATGCAGACCGACGCCGCGATCAACCCCGGCAACTCGGGCGGCCCGCTGCTCGATTCGATGGGCAACGTCATTGGAATCAACACGGCGATCTACGGCCCAGGCGGAAACATCGGCATCGGATTCGCCATGCCGATCAATAAGGCAAAGCTCATGATTTCGGATCACCGGGCCGGCAAGAGCTATAAGCGGCCCCGGTTGGGCGTCGAAGTCATCTATGTCACCGGCGAGTGGGCCGAAGCATTGGACCTGCCGGCCGAAGGCGGACTTCTGATTCAGGGCGTCCAACGGGCCAGTCCGGCGGAACGCGCCGGGCTAAAGGGCCCCCGTCAGTTTGCCATCGTTGGCAACGCCGAAATCGGCATTGGCGGCGATCTGATCATGGCCATCGACGGGCAACCTTGCGACCGGCCCGACTCCATCACCCGGGCCGTCGCCAAGAAACGCGCCGGCGATACGATCGAACTAACGATCGCCCGCCAACGGAAGATTTCGAAACTAAAAGTACAGTTGGGCGAAGCTCCCGACGACGGGATCTAACGTTCAAAGCGGACGACTAGGGCGGCACCCACGGCGGGTGCCGTACCCAAGCGAGCAAGCGGGATCGGTCGAATCTCCTCACCGACCAGCCATGCCGCCTCCGTCGCCCCAGCGAGCGCCGCCGCTCCGGGATCCCCGGCTTGGAAAATCTTCACCGAAACTTTCTTCCGTTCAAGCGACAAGTCCTCGACATAACCCGTTGCCGACCACAAACCGTCCTTACCCCGAACCCGAAGTTGCAGTTTGATGCTCCCCTGGCGTTGGTCCGGAACCCACCTCGTATCCCAAGTCGAATCGATCCGATGCCACGCCGAACCCAGCCGTTCGTAATACGCCCAAAGTTCCCCGTCGCCTTCGGCTTCGTACCGGATCACGGGATTGTCCCGCACCGCGCCCCCACTCCGCGGGGCTTGAATCCAACCCTTCGGCGCAACGACCGAAGCCCCGTAGAAAACCCGTACAGGGCCCTCCGTTTTTTTCGATCGCAGCAGCGCCAGCGAGGTTTCCCCGGCCGCGTTCTCGGCGCGTAAGGCACCCGAGAGTTGCTCCACCGGGACGGCTCGCCCGTCTGAAAACTCCCGATAGGTATCGCCCGGACCAATCGCCAGCAAACATAGGATCCACTTCATTTGGCCAACGTGATCAACTGCCCGGTATGCCGCTGGGTGTGCTCGGCGATGTGCCCCAGCAGCAGCCCGAGCGGCACTTCGACGCGCTGCCGCCCCACGTGCCGCGGGTCCCGATAGTCGATATCCTCCATCATCCGCATCTCGCACATCACCCGCTCAAAAGTGGCAGCGACTAACTCCAACAAAGCCTTCCGCTCCGCGCAGCCACTCGACTCCGCCCCCAGAAACTCAAGTTGCTCCGAACTGATCGTCCCACCCAGCGCATAGGTCCACAAGCGATCCACCGAGCCGGCGATGTGCCGCAGTTGAAAGGCTTGGGCATCGGTCGGGGCTGCCGGCGTCCATTTGCGAAGATCGGCCAGGCAGTGTTCCAGCGAACAGGCCAGCAACCGACGGATCGGATCAAGATCGGCGTGCTTCCCGGCCAGCCATGGTTCCATAATCACCAGCATAAGCTATGGCAAAAATTCCACCGACACCACCTCCCGAGTCGCCTGGATGTATCCAACCCGAACCTTCCGCTGCTGCAGGCCACAGGCCAGCTCAGTCGACCCGCCCGTGATCCGAATCTCTTTCGGCCGCAGCACCCGCAACTCCCCGACCGCAGCCACTTTCATCACCACCGGATCGCCACAGGCCAGCTCTTCGAGCACCCCGTCGCTGACGGCGTCCCCCTGTAGCCCCTCCCAGGAGTCCGGGATGATCACCGCCGGCCCACGCACGGCCAACCGCGCAGGCGGTGCCGAGACAAGCTCCATCAAGGCCGCGGCCATCTCGCGCTCCGCAGCGTTGCCAGCCGCCATCTTGCATTGCAGCGCAGCCCGGCTGGCTTCGGCCGATCGACCCGCCCGCCGCAAAGCCAGCGCCATCCCATGCCAAAAATTAGCCTGTCGCGGCAGGATGGCCGTCGCCTTCTGGTACGCTTCCACGGCGTCCTCCCACTGTTCTCGTTTGGCGGCTTCCAAACCAAGCAGAAACCAGGCCTCGGCATGCCGTGGATTACGTTCGACCGCCTGCCGCAGCAGCGGTTCGAACGGCTGCTTCGCATCCCGACGGAGCATCGCCGCCTCAAAATACGGAGTCGACTCGGAAACGCCTTCGGCCACCGCTTGGTCGAAGTAACGCCCGGCAGACCCGGCATCGCCTTGGCCCAGTGCCAGTAAGCCCAACGCCGTAGAACTCCCCTGACGTTGATAAAGCCGTCTCGCCAGCGCGATTTTCCCCCGGGCTAACGCCAACTCTGCCACCACTTCCTCCCCCACCGAAGAAACTCGCACCAGCGGCGCCTCCAACGCCTCGCCTTCCAACTCCGCCACCGGAAAGTGCCCCCGCAGCAACCGTTGCCGAGCCTCTTCCAGCACCTCTCTAGCCGACCGCCGGAACGCCCGCAAGCACGCCTCCTCCGCCGGCACCCCTTCGTCGAGGAGTTCGGCAAACTCGGCAATCCTTTCGCGGTAACCCGGCTGCGTGTAAAGGAAATGGACGACGGCCCAACTCTGCGCGTAGAAAACCCCCACGCGGTTGCCCTCGTTGTACACCGAGGAGTCCTTCCCAATGCCAAACAGCTCTCGCGGCGTCAGCCAGTCCACCTGGCTCAGCGCCCGGACGTGATTCCCGACCGGTCTTCCCACCACCCAGTGATCCTTTTCGAGCGCGACCGTCGAATAAAATTCGGCGACGCCTTCTTCCAGCCACACCGGCCGTCGCGCCGTCGTGTGCTCCAGCGAGGCATGAACGAACTCGTGTGAGAGCGCACGCAAACCCTCCGGCCCGGCG
>CANNLB010000208.1 GCA_947505565.1 Acidobacteriota bacterium
CGTGGAAGGCGACGATGCGGTCGCCGGGGCGCCAGTCGAGGCCGAGGGCGATGGTGGCGATGCCTTCGGAGGTGTTTTTGACGATGGCGATTTCGCCGGGGGCGGCGTTGATCATCTGGGCGGTGGCGGCGCGGAGGCCGTCATAGCAGGCCATCCATTGGCCGTAGTGGTGGGAGCCCCATTGTTCGGCGTCGTTGGCGAGCCAGCGCATGGCGTCGGCCGAGCGGCGGCAGAGCGGGCTGACGGCGGCGTGATTGAGGTAGACCAGCTTTTGAGCGACCGGGAATTCGTCGCGGTACTGCTCCCAAATTTCGAAACCCATCCCAATTAGTATGCGTCAGCAGAGAGTATACTGAGGACAGATCACTTAATGCTTGTTCTGAGAAGTCTGTTCACGTTTGAATTTTCGGGGAGGGCTTTCATGCGACGTCTAGGAATTTATTCGATCACCAGCGCTGCTCTATTAATCGGGACTGCTTTCGGGCAGGATGCAAAACCGCCGGAGACAAGAGCAAAAGCGCCGGTGGCCGAACCCGGCAAGGACAAGGCGGGCTCCAAGATCAAGAAGGGGAGTAAGAAAGACGTTGAGGCGATCGGGGAACGCGACGCCGGTAAGGGCGTAAATTTTTACTCGATCGAAAAAGAGATCGCGATGGGGAAGGGCTACGCGCAGGAGATTGAGCGACAGGCCAAGATCATTGACGACCCGGTTGTTTCTGAGTATGTGAATCGGGTGGGGCAGAATCTGGTCCGCAACTCGGACACGAAAGTGCCGGTGACGATCAAGGTGATCGATTCCGAAGAGGTAAATGCCTTTGCGCTGCCGGGCGGGTTCTTCTTTGTGAATTCCGGGTTGATCATGAAGGCTGAGAGCGAGTCGGAGTTGGCGGGAGTGATGGCGCATGAGATTGCGCATATCGCCGGTCGGCACGGCACACGGCAGGCAACGCGGGGGCAAATCGCGAATATGGCCACGATTCCGCTGATCTTCATGGGTGGCTGGGCCGGGTATGGCATTCGCCAGGCGGCAAGCATTGCGATTCCGATGGGGTTTATGCAGTTTTCGCGAGGTTTTGAGCGGGAAGCGGACATGTTGGGTTTGCAGTATATGTACAAGGCCGGCTACGATCCGTCGTCGTTCGTGGATTTCTTTGAGAAGCTCCAATCGATGGAAAAGAAGAAGCCGGGAACCTTGTCCAAGGTGTTTGCGTCGCATCCGCCGACCGATGACCGGATCGTGGCGTCCCAAAAGAATATTCAGGAATTGCTCGAAGCCAAACCTGAGTATGTGGTGACAACGTCAGAGTTCAACGACGTGAAGAGCCGCCTGCTGGCGATGAACAATCGGCGGAAGGTGGACACGCAGGATCTGAATCGTCCCCAGCTTCGCCGGGCACCCGGTTCGACGACGGGTCCAGTGGACCCGGACGAGGATGGAAAGACGCCGAAGACGGATGAAGACGAGCGGCCGAAGTTGAAACGTCGTCCGACTGCGGGCAACTAGTCATATCGCGATATCATTGAAGACTATGCGTAGTTTGCTTTTGACAAGCTTGTTTGCCGCGGTTGCACTCGCGCAAGAACCGGTGCTTTCCGTTTCAACGACCGAGGTGATTGTCCCGGTGACGGTGACGGACGCCAATGGCAAGTTCGTTTCGAATCTCGAGAAGAAGGACTTCAAGATTTATGACGAAGGCAAGCTCCAGGATCTGACGTATTTCAGCCGCGAGCGCAACCAACCGGTGGTGGTTGGCTTTTTGCTCGATTTGTCGAATACCAGCCGTTTGCATTGGAAAAATTATCAGGAGTCGGCCATTGAGCTGGCGCTGGCACTGCTGCCGGACGACCCGCGCTACAGCGGCTACCTGATCACGTATTCAAACGAAGCCGAGTTGGCGGTAAATACGACTTCGGATTCGCAAAAGATCGTCGAGAAGTTACGGAAGTTGAAGCCGGGTGGTGGCGCGGCGTTATACGACGCGATCTATATGGCTTGTACGTCGCGGAGTTTGGTGAAGGGGGAGCCGCTGGAACCGCGGCGTGTCATCGTCGTGATCGGCGACGGACACGACAACGCGAGCAAGAAGACGTTGAACGAAGTGCTGGAGATTGCGCAGCGTAATCTTGTCACAATTTATGGGGTTTCGACGGTTGCGTTTGGCTTTAACAACGAAGGCGAGAAGGTTTTGACGCAATTGACCGAAGAGACGGGCGGCCGGGTGGAGTATCCTTTGCAGGGGCTTTACAAGGACGTTTCGGGCTACCTTTCGACGCCTTCGGACGAGGGGAACTACGCCTTGAAAGTCGGTACCGGTGGCTATGCCTCCGAGATCGCGCGGGGTATGTTCCGTGCAGTGGCGAACACGACCGGCGAGGTGACGACGCAGTATCTGCTTCGCTTTACGCCGCAGGCGCAGGACGCTGGGCGGGTATTTCGGAACTTGCGGGTGGAAGTTTCGCTGCCGAATGTGAAGGTTCGGTCACGAAAAGGCTACTATCCTTACGGTCCGGATGTGACGACTAAAAAAAAGTAGGGTAAGGACGATAAGGTTGGTATGGCGGAAGAGGGACGATGGAGATGATTGCCCCTCGGGGGGCTGAATTTGCCTTCCTCGAAGTAGCGTTGCCGGGGCGGGCCAAAGAGATGGCGGGGGTGTTGTTGCTGGACGTCGAAGAGGACGTGCTGCATGTGCGTCTACGCCGGGATTGGGAATCGTTTGCGGCCGGGGAGGCCGATGTGCTGTGCTTGCTGGAAGAGGATATTACGGCGAAGGGACGGGAGTGGGGCGGGAAGCGGGTGCTCGAGTTTCTCGAAGACCACTTGTCCCATACCGTGCGAATTACGGAGCGGGAGACGACGCGGGTAGCCGACTTCCCTGCCCGGCTGGGGCGGCTTTACCGAGAGGCAATTGAGCCGACGGTGTTACAGTATCGGACGCATCTGCCGGTGTATGCCGCGTGGGCGGCGGCTGGGGGGCTGAGCGCGGAACAGTCGCCGGAACTGGCGGGGTGGGAGGAGGTGCCGGAAGGGGTGCCGGTGGCCGAGGGCATGTTCATTGTGACGGTTCGGGGCCGGTCGATGGAGCCCTTGATCCCGGACGGCAGCCGTTGTATTTTTCGCGAGCCGAAGGGGGGCAGTCGGCAAGGGAAAGTGCTATTGGTGGAGCGGATCGCGAGCGGGGTAAGCGAGTTGACGGTGAAGATATATTCGAGCGAGAAGCGGGAGACGAGTGAGGAAGGTTGGGAGCACAAGCTGGTACGGATGACTCCGCTTAATCCTGAATTCGAGGCGTGGGAACTGCAGCCGGACGAGTTTTTAGTGCGGGGCGAGTTCGTGGCTGTGCTGCCGGGCGAAGAGTAACCGGGCAGTAATGGAGAGGGGTATGGGAGCGAGTAATGGGTGGTTGCCCCGGCTAATCCTGAACTTGAGGGATGGGAACTCCGGCAGGGGCTTTATTTCCTAGCGGAGAGTAGCCGCGCGGTACGCCACTTCAATTTCGGCGAAGACATTATCCCAGGTGGTACCGATGGCGGCGAGGCGGGCTTGCGTGGACATCTTGCGGCGCAGGCCAGGGTCCGTGGCGAGGGCCAGGGTCTGAGCGAGAAAGGCGTCATCATTGTCGGTAACGAACCCGGTTTCGCCGTCGCGGACGATGAATTTCGGTCCGCCGGAGGCAGTGACGACCGCGGGAACGCCGGAGGCGAGAGCTTCGAGGACGACGTTGCCGAAGGTATCGGTTCGAGAAGGAAAAACGAAGATGTCAAGATTAGCGTAGGCGCAGGAGAGGGCCTCGCCGCGGAGCACGCCAGTAAACTCAGCGTGCCGCAGATCCCGAGCCAGTTTATCGCGCTCCCCACCGTCACCGATGATACAGATTTTGAAATCCGTCACGCCGTGAGCGACCAGATAGCGTTCGATGTTCGTCAGAAAATGGATATTCTTTTCGACCGAAAGTCGCCCGACACAGCCGATCCGCAAAGTGGGGCCGGGATGGGTTCGTTTTGCGGGATCGAACAGCACGGTATCGACACCGCGCCGCATGAGGAAGCCGGGGCGACCGGACGCGCGCTCGACGAGTGAGAGAAGCTCGGGGTTGGGAGCCATGACGACGTTGGCAAGGCGGTAGAAGGCACCGAGGGCATGCAGAGCGGCAACGGTGACCCCGCGACGAATCCGGTCCGGCACGAGGGCCGGGAGACGCTCCCCGGCGTACTCGTGGAGGTTCGTATGCCAGCTTGCCACTAAGGGGAGTCTGAGTTTTTTGGCCATCACAGCACCGATGGTGCCTACGTCACTGGGACCGGTGATGTGAATGACGTCGGCGGCGAAAGCGCGGACGTGTGCTTCGGCGGCCGAGTAATGGCGGTAGTAGAGGGGATCGTAGGACAAGTCGCGCTCGACGGAGAAAGAGGCCGGACCGCGCTCCAATTGTAGACGACGACCGGTGGCAGAGTCGTGAGGACCAGCGCAGACGACTTGGAAGGGGACTCCTAGGCGTTCAGCGGTGGCGGTCAACATGCGGCTCGTGTGCGCGACGCCGTTGACCTCGTGGAAGGAATCGGTAAAAAAAGCGACCCGCATGGTAGTCCTGGTCTAGAGCGCGTATTCCCTTCGGATGCTGAGCGCGTGGCGGAGAGTGTTGCGCACTCGCTTGGACTCCAGGACGCGAAGGAGGGCGACAAAGTTGCGAACAAGTCCGGGGCCGGCTCCTTTCCACAGCGAGGTAAGGGTGGCCACCTGGCCATCGTCCTGGCGGAAATAGATGCGGTCGCTCCACAACACGCGGCCGGGGTATTCCGGATAGTCGCGGAGGATATCGCCCATAGTTTCCAAGCACCGGAGCTTGAGACTAGCGTTGTATTGAGGAAGAAAGAGGATCTGCGAAAAATGATCCTGCCGGACTTCGGCGACAAACTCGCTGAAGGTGGAGGCGTGAGAGAGGTTGATGTTGGCGTTGGGCTCGCGGCCGTGGCGGTCGCCGCCAGAGATAACGGGGATTTGCCGGGCGCGACCGAGGGCGACGACGTCGCGGTTTTCGGACCAAGGGCGCAGTCCATTGAGTTCGAGGGCATGGACATAGAGGCCGTAAAGGTCGAGAAACGATCGGACGCCGGCGCGATGGACTTCCTGGCCTTTGAGGTCTTCATCCCAGAGGGGGTGATTGAAGACGATCAGGACTTGGTCGATTGAGTGGAGGGCCGCCATGAGTTCGGCGAGACGGTCCGGGGAGGGAGCGGCGGTCCAGGCGGAGAGGGTTTCCATCCAGGTGGTGGCCGTTTCGAAGGGTAGGTTGTGGACGCCGATGTGGAAGAACGAGGTGCCGAAGGGAACGGTCCATTCGACAGAGATGGGCGCGACGGATTGGGCATCCATGACACGGAGATTTAACCCTGCTGCAATGGAATCGTGATCAGTGATCGAAACCAAGGCGGGAAGCTGGACGGTATCGTTAATTTGGCGAATTTCGAGGATTTCAGCATCAACGGCCGGGAGGGGGGGAGTCCACCAGGAGCGGGAGTAGTCGATTTCGGAGCCGTAGTGGCGGCGATAGGTCGCCTCGTGCTTCCGGATGGATAGGCTTACGCCCGGGATGCGATGGGCGTAGCGGGGGAGGAAGGCCATGTTCTCTTCCGAGTGGAGGGTATGGCTATGAAGGGATACACCGGTGCGGAAGGATTCGGCAGCGCGAGGGTTCCGCCAGAGGAAATGCAAACCTTGGGTTTCCATATCACCCAGTGTCGCGGGGTTCCGTTGCAATGCCGCAAGAGGAAGATCAATTCTGCGTGAAACAAAACAATTTAAAATTGTTTTGGGGCTAGGCGGTGACGCAGCAGGCTGATTTGGAGAGGCGGAGATTGCGGAAATGAGCGGTGGCGACGAGAAGTCCGCCGACGGTCATGAAGACGGCTTCGAAGTATTGGAACGTAAAGTAGCCACT
>CANNLB010000209.1 GCA_947505565.1 Acidobacteriota bacterium
GACGGCGTAGCAGATTTGATGGGGGACGGAGGCGAAGCCGGCTTCGTAGGCTTGGTAGCGGGTGAGGATGGCTTCCTTCGAATAGACGTAGAGGGGGGTGCCTTCGCGGCGGGCGATGGCTTCGAGATCGCAGCCTTCGACGAAGAGATTCTGTTGGCGGTAAGTAAAGGGAGGGAGGAGCATCTGGAAAAGAGGGATGAAACTCCATGGTAGAACAGGCGCCGGGGGCTAATAGACGTAAGGGTTCTTCTGGATGGTCGAGCGGAACCGGGTTTGGTTGCACAGATAGACGTCGCCGGTGAAATAGATGCCGGGTTCCGTGATCATTTGCGCGAAGACGAAAGTGCGGCGGAGCATGGCGACATCCATCTGGAGCGGAGGTTCATCGGGCTGGTAGGTGGTGGCGCGCGGGTAGTCCTCGCCCTTGGTGCTGATTTCGATGTGGCAGCCGACGATGTGCTGGACGGGGTATTGGTCGACGAAGGCGATGAGGCGGCGCATGCTGGCCATCCACATTTCAAAGTTGCCGATGTAGCAGCGGCCGCGGTAGAACATGTCGCCGGTGAAGAGGATTTGGGTGTAGGTATCGTAGTAAGCGAACTCGGAATCGATGTGGCCGGGGTTGCCCCAGACCCAGAGTTTGCGGCCGCCGAGGTCGAATTCAATGCGCTCTTCGGGATACTTCCTCATGCCCCAGAAGGCGAGCATCTCTTCGTGGGTGAGGCCCATGATGCGGGTGTTGGGCCGGTCGAGGAACTGGTTCTGCGCGGCGTAGTGGTCGCCGTGCAGGTGGCTGAAGGCGAGGACGAGTTCCAGGCCGAGGGGCCTGTTGTTGCGGCGGCACCATTCGGCGATCACGCCATCGATGACCTTGCGGAGGGGCCATTCGGAGGGCGACGAGGTGGAGCCCTGGTCGAGGAGGATGGCGCGGTCGTTGCCGAAGTAGAGGTAGAGAAACGCGCCTTCGTAGTTGTAGGCCTTGTTCTCGCGCATGATGACGGTGTGGGGGTTGTACCAGTGGACCTGGATGGGCGGGTCCTGGTTGTCGAGCAGGGACTTGGAGCCGTGGATCCACTTGGCGGGGAAGGTGCCGGGGGCGGGGAGTTTGGAGGAGAAATCGATGGGTTTCATGGCTACCGGAGGTTAATGGTGACGGGCGGGGTGGGGAGGTCGGCGGGCCAGTCGCCGCGTTCGTCGGGGCCGACGCGGTTGAAGAGAATGAATTCGGAGCGGATTGAATACGTGGCTTTGCCTTGGATGCGGCGGGCATGGAGGAGCGCTTCGCCAATGGTTTCCGGCTCCAGTTGGAGCACGTGTTCGTTGGGTTTGAAATTGGTGCGGGTGGAGTATTGAACGCCGGGGACGGCGCTCATTTCGATGTGGCCGCCGAGGAGCCAGCGGGTGGGATGGGCGGTGGCGAAGGCTTCGAGGCGGGCGAGGGAGGCGAGGTAGTCGGCTTCGTTGGAGATGAGAATGCGCCCGGGGAAGAGGAGGTCTCCGGTGAACAGGTGGCCGGCGTAGCGGTCGTAGAAGGTGACGCCGTCTTTGTGGGTGCCGGGGGTGGGGACGACGGTGATGAGGCGGCCGCCGAGGTCGATGGAGCCTTGGGGGGCGGTGAGGATGGTGGTTTCGGGGCGGTTTTTGAACTGGGTGACGCCTTGGTTTTGGGCGACGTCCTCGGCGGAGGTATGGACGATCGTCAGGGGAAGGGTCGGCTTGCCGCGAAGGGAGCCGAGGCGGCGGAGGAGACCATCGACAACAGGGCGGAGGGGGTAGTATTTTTCTTCGGGGGTGGCGCCGGTATCGATGAGCAGGGCGCGGTCGGCTCCGGCGAGGAGGTAGGTGAAGGGGGCTTCCCAGTGGACGGCGATGTTTTCGCGGAGGATGATCGTGTCTTCGTTATAGGCGATGACTTGGATGCGGGGATCGCGATTGGTGGCGGCGCAGATGGAGCCGTGATTCCACTTATAGCGGATGGCGCCCGGGGCGGGGGTGGCGGGGGCGTAGTCTTTCGCAGCGGCGGAGGCGTGGGGGAAGGCGGCGGCGGCGAGAAGGGCTCGACGGGTGAAACGCATGGACGTCCTTGGCGAGAGAAAAAGCAGCTCGGCAGGGAGCGAGGGCGGAACTGGCCGCGAGACATTGAGTTTAGCAGAGCGGCTATTCGACGCGGAGGATGAGAATGGTTTGGTCGTCGAACTGGGGGGCCTCTCCGACGTGGAGTTGGACGTCAGCGAAGATGGCGTCGACGACGGCTTGGGGAACGTCGCCGCAGTGGCGCTTGATGGCGATGCCGAGACGATCGCGGCCGTACTCGACGCCTACTTCATTGAACGCGTCCAGGATGCCGTCCGAGGTGAGAACGATCAGGTCGCCGGATTGGAGTTGGACTACCGTTTCGTCGTAGCGGCGGTTTTCGAGAAGCCCGACGGGGACGCCGGAAGTTTCGGGATTGAGCAGCTCGTCGCCGCGACAGATGATGGGCGGGGTGCCGCCGGCGTTGGCCATCGTCAGGCGCATGGTGCGGGCGTCCCAGAGCATGGCTAGAAGGGTCGCGTATTGGGCTTCGGCTTTGCGTTCGGCGAGGTTTGTATTCAGCGCGCGGAGGAGGTCGGCGGGGCCTCGCTTGCGACGGGCTAAAGAGCGGAGCAGGCCACCGACGAGGGCGGCGTAGAGGGCGGCGGCGGCGCCTTTGCCGGAGGAGTCTCCGAAGACGATGGCGATTTGGCCGCAATCGTAGTCAAAGAAATCGAACAGGTCGCCGGAGATTTCGCGGGCGGGCTTCAGGCCGACGGCGATTTGGAGCCCTTCGAGGTCGGGGGGGTCGCTGGGGAGGAGAATCGACTGGAGCTTACGGGCGGCTTGGAGATCGGTTTCCATGCGCTGTTCGCGCTGGGTGATTTCGTCGTAGAGGCGGGCGTTTTCGACGGCGCTGGCGATGGTGGGGGCGAGCAGCGTAAGCGTGCGGACGTGTTCGAGCGTGAAGTTATTGAGGCGGGAGCTTTCGATGTCGAGGACGCCGATGACGCGGTCGCGGAGGAGAAGGGGAACCGCCACTTCGGAGCGGATGTTGGGATGGGTGGCGATGTAGCGGGGGTCGGCGGCGGTGTCTTCAATCCGGATGGGCTGGCGGAGACGAGCGGCCGCACCGGTGATGCCCTGGCTGAGGGGAATGTGATCGGGGGTGACCTCTTCGTCATAGCGGATGGAAAACGAGTGGCGGAGGACTTGGCGGGGTTCGTCGAGGAGGAGAATGGCGAAGGCGTCGTAATCGATGAGAGAGCGGATGATCGCAGCGAGTTTGCGGAGGAGTTCGTCGAGATCGAGGATCGACGAGAACTCCTGGGAGACGCGCGCGAGGGTGCGCATGGTGCGGTGCTGGACGTCGACGCGGCGGTAAAGGCGGGCGTTGTCAATCGACGACCCGACGCGGGAGGCGAGCAGATGGACGAGCATTTTGTCGTACTCGCTGTAGGCGTTGAGCGAGGTGGACTGGAGGTCGATGACGCCGACGAGTTTGCCGCGGGCGATCATGGGGGCGGCGAGTTCGCTACGGACGGCGTCGAGGGCGGGGAGGTAGTTAGGGTCTTTGCGGACGTCGCCGGACAGGACGGTTTCGCGCGTTTGGGCGGCGATGCCGGTGAGGCCTTCACCGAGGGGGATGATGAGGTTTTCGACGATTTCCTGGCGGTGGCCGACCGAGTAACGGATCCGGAGGCCTTTGCGGCGCTCGCTGTAGAGCAGGATGGCGAAGAGCTGGGACGGGATAACGCGGGTGACGATGCTAGCGACGTTGCTTAAGATACGGTCGAGGTCGAGGGTTTCCTGGGTGGCGGCGGCTACTTCGAGGAGGAAGTCGAGGATTTCGGTACGGTCTTTGAAGCGGACGCCGGGAGGGGATGGATTCATCTCTTACCCGCTTCGGCGAGGATTTGGACGGAGGCGCTGGCCCCGATGCGGCTGGCTCCGGCGGCGGCCATGGTCTTTAGATCTTCGTAGGAACGGATACCTCCGGAGGCTTTGACGCCGATGCTAGGGCCGACGGTGGCCCGCATCAGGGCGATGTCGGCGGCGGTGGCGCCGGACTTGGCGAAGCCGGTGGAGGTTTTGACGAAATCGGCGCCGGCTTGTTTGGCGGCCTGGCAGGCGGCAACCTTTTGTTGATCGTTGAGCAGGGCCGTTTCAAGGATGACTTTAAGGATGGCTCCGCCGCGATGGGAGGTTTCAGCGACGGCGCGGATGTCGGCTTCGACCGTCGGAAGGTCACCGGATTTGAGGGCGCCGATATTGAGGACCATGTCGATTTCGGTGGCCCCGCTCTTGATGGCTTCGGCGGTTTCGGCGCATTTCGAAGCCGTAGTGGTGGCACCGAGGGGGAAGCCGACGACAGTGCAGACTTTGACGGCGGAGCCGTGGAGTTCGCGGGTGACGAGGGAGACCCAGTAGGGGTTGACGCAGACGGAGGCGAAGGCGTATTTGCGGGCTTCGGCGCAGATTTGGCGGACGTCGTCAACGGTAGCGTCAGGGCGAAGGATGGTGTGGTCGATGAGCGACGCGAGTCCGCTATCGATGCGGGTGAGTTTTTCGCTGGCGGAGACGCGGCAGGCGCCGGCGGCGACGATCTCTTTCGTCTTTTTTTCGCAGGTTTGGGCGCAGCGGCCGGTGCAATCGGGGCAGACGAGTTCGGCGATGTTGAGGCCTTCGCCGCGGCGGGCGGAGGGTTGGACGCGGGAGAGGATTTGCTCTCCGATTTGGGCGACGAGTTGTTCGAGTTCGGCTTCGGTCACTGGGCGTATTTCTTTTCGAGGGCGGTAATTTTATCGATGCGGGCTTGGTGGCGGCCGGCGGCGTAGGGGGTGGCGAGCCAGGTGCGAAGTACCTCCTCAGCCTGGCTCATGGTAAGCATTTTGCCGCCGAGGGTGAGGACGTTGGCGGCGTTG
Organism: Acidobacteriota bacterium; assembly: GCA_947505565.1. Taxonomy (GTDB): domain Bacteria; phylum Acidobacteriota; class Terriglobia; order Bryobacterales; family Bryobacteraceae. The sequence continues at coordinate 4,938 of CANNLB010000209.1, forward strand.
TGCTCTTTCGAGTTTCGGGCGGAGGCGCGATCGTAGCAAAGGGCGGCGCGGATGCCAGGGACTTTGTTGGCGGCCATGGCGGACCCGATGCCGGCACCGTCGATCATGATGCCGTAGGCGGCTTGGCGCGCGGCGACGGCGTTGGCAACTTTCTCGGCCAGGTCGGGGTAGTCGACGGGTTGTTCGGAGGCTACGCCGACGTCGAGGACGAGGTAGCCAAGTTCGAAGAGAACAGGTTTGAGCGTTTCCTTCATCCGGAAGCCGCCGTGGTCTGCTCCGATCGCGATGGTACGGGCGGGGTCAACGGGGGGGCGGATTTGGGAAGCGGGGAGTTCGACGAGGGCGACTCCGCGTTCGCGCGCCAAATCGCGGGCCGCCGGGGTTACAATTGTCCCGGTGGCTATTTCGAGATGTCCATGCGAAGGCACGTCCTGTGCTGTGATTACTGGGGGCATACATCCGCGCTGTCGCCAATGACGTAGATCCTATTGTAATGTTTTGCCGCCATCCTCTGCCGATTTTGCTTCTGACCCTGTCGAGTGCCTTTGGGCATCCGGTGGGGAATTTCAGTGTCAGCCACTATACCCGATTGGAGCCGACGGTGTCGGGGTTGCATTTACGCTATGCGTTGGACTTGGCGGAGATTCCGACGTTTGAGCTGCTGCGGCAGTGGGGCGTGAAGGCGGACGGTCCGCGGGCGGAGTTGGACAAGAAGGCCGCGGGGCAGATGGGGGAGTGGGCGAAGGGATTGGAGATCCGGATGGGCGGGAAGGCGGTGGCGCCGGTGGTGAGGCTGGCTCACGTAAAGGTGAGCGAGGGGGCGGGGCAGATGGTGGTGATGCGGGTGGAGGGGGAGTTGGAGGTGGTAGCCGGGGCCGGGGCGGTGACGTTTGAAGACCGGAACTACGCGGAGCGGGCGGGTTGGAAGGAGATTGTGATTGCGGCGGGGCCGGGGGTGA
>CANNLB010000210.1 GCA_947505565.1 Acidobacteriota bacterium
CTGCGCATTGCTCATTCCGCTGGAACGCTTCTTCTTGTGTTGCCAGTGCACGTCCATGATTTCGGCAAAGCGCCCTAGGTCTCCCTTTTCGAAAGCATCCCGTGAGTCAAAACCAAGTTGTTTCACAAAATGCAGATTGTCGATCATCGACGCGTCTTTCTGTTTGGACCGCGTGTCCTGGTCCTTCAGGATATGGGAAGCCGAGCGAGTAAAATCTGTAAAGAAAAGCGCCAGATTGTCCTCTAGCGTTACTAGCGTCTCTTGGCTTGCCCGTAATGGCTCGACGTGAATCTCGCCTGTCCGATCGAATGTGAAGCAGGTCAACCCGCCGTACGCCGCGATAAACTGATCCTGCTTCCCGATCGGCTCCTTCAGCACATCGATCTCAATATGGCAGGCGTTCTCGGCGAGGGCTCGCCGAGAGACGAACTGTTTGTCCAGCGTATAGAGCGCCTGTAGCAGAGCCGTCGTAAAGCTCCCCGAAGAACCCAGCCCGGTTCCGGCAGGGATATCGGCCATGCTCGAAATCTCCAAATCGGGCTCCCGACCCTGTGGGAAAACAAGCCGCAAAGCTTCGCGGATGATCGGATGCTGAATCGCGTCGACTGATTCCGTCACTTCGAGCTTCGAGTACTTAATCAAGAATTCGCGGCGAAACGTCTCATGCAACGTGATATGGACGTACTTATCAATCGCCGCGGCGATCAAGAACCCACCGTGCTCTAGGTAATAAGACGGAAGGTCAGTGCCTCCGCCCCCTAGCGAAATCCGAAGTGGACTACGGGTAATAATCATGACTGTTGATAAACCGACTCTACGATCCGCAGCGCCGCCTGCGCGTCCGATAATCCAGGATTCGGCTGCCTCATTAAACGAATATCTTCGGCAAAGGTGTCGAACTCATCTTCCCACGAGTCGTCTGACATTGGGTACTCCCAAATTGTCGTCGGCGGAGGGCCCATTTCGGGCAACATCTGGTAGTAAGCGAGTCGCTCCAGGCCGTAACTGCCGCCGAGTCCGGTTACTTCTAACTTACCTTTCTGACCATACAGCTCAAAGGAAAAGGTGTTCTTCCATTCCGTCCACGTTGCGTGCAAAGACGCGACTTGCCCGGCCGCCGTTCGCAACAGGAAGAACGCGTTGTCTTCCACGGGCATATCCCAAAAGAACGTCCCCACTTCGCCTTTCACGCTCGGAAAATCACCGAAGAACCAACGGGCTAAGTCGATTAGATGCAGACCCTGGTCAATCGCCTCGCCGCCACCGGAAAGCTCCGGTACGGCACGCCATTCTTTGTCGTAGCCAATCCGTCCCCCGTGACCATAACGCCCTCGCACAAACATTAGCGGACCCAGAACACCAGAATCGACGATCTGCCGAGCTTGGCGGAACGCCCGATGGTGGCGATGATTGAACCCAATGCGAACGAGCGATCCGGTGCGCGCGCAGGCTTCGATCACGGGATCGAGTTCCGCTGCCCGCCGAGCCGCTGGTTTTTCCACCAACACATGCTTGCCCGCCGCCGCCGCGGCCAAGGTTACATCCGGCAGCGATTTATGGACCGTCGCCACACAAACAATATCCACGTTCGGCCACGCCGCCGCCGCTGCCCAATCCGTAGTCGCTTGCGCCCCTGGATACTTGGCGGCCAAGCTCTCCGCCCGACTCAGGTTGGTGTCGCAACAGACAACCAGTCTGTGTTGAGCCCGGAGGGCTTTGGCGCGCTTCTCCCCGATGAAGCCGCAGCCAATAATGGCAATATTCATGCGTTTTTCAGCCCTGAGTATAGCAGCCATCAACTCCGCTTCAACTTTGTCACCCGCCCAACCTCCACCCACTCGGCTACATAAATATCTCCGTTTGGGGCAAAACACGCCGCATGCGGTGCGACAAAGCGACCTGGCGTAAACCCCGCTCGATCCCCGGCCCGCAAGCTCTCATAGGTCTTCCCGTCCGCCTGTCGGCCGTCGCCCAGTTGCACGATCGGCTTGTTCTGCTTGTCGAAAAGCGTCACCACCGCCTTCAAATCCGGCATCAGCAGCGTATCGCCGAGAAAATCGAAGGTACTCGGCCAACGCACCCCTTCCTTCACAATATGCAACGATCGCCCATTCAAATCAAAATACTGGATTCGCGAATTCGCCCCCCGCTCGCCCACCATCAGCAGTGGGGCCCCGGAACGCGTATCGATCCCAATGGCATGCGGCCAAATCGTCGTCCCGGGACCCGTCTCCTGGTCCTTGTTCGCGTCCATCAACTGCCGTGTTCCGCCAAACGTCCGGATGTAATTCGTCTTGGCGTCGTAGTGGTGAATCCCAAACTTCCCGTAACCATCGGCAATGTAGAGGTCGCCATTCGGAGCCACCGCCAGGTTCGACGGCCGATACTCACTCGCCTTCGTGTACAGCCCAGACATCACGGGAGCATGAATCGTCCACACAACCTCGCCGTCCAGCGTCGTCTTCCGCACATGGCCTTTCACGTTGTCGCAATGGTACAGGTACTCAACGCCGCCCTCGAGGCGAATCGTCAACCCGTGCGCCCCGCCCCTCATGTCCGCGCCCCAGCTCTTGACGAATTTACCATCCGGATCAAAAATCGCAATTGCGTCAGGCGAGGAGCTGTTTTTGTGTACCGTGTGCGCCACGATCACCCGACCCAACCGGTCCATCACGATCCCGTGGGTGTTCCCGAACTGGTGGGTCGATGGCAGTTGCGGCCAGTCGTGATACGCCTCGTAAGTGTGAGATCCGGAGCCCAGCACCGGCACGGTGCCCTGTCCGTACGCGGCTGCCGCGGCTGACATGAAGAACGATCGACGAGTGATTGACATGAACGCTACAAACCAACGTAGCGCAAGATCCGCCGCGCTTCACCCTCGGCAATCTGCAGGTTCTCCCGCGCGGGGTCAAACTGCTTCTGTTCGAGATCACCCCTTGCCAGGTCTAGGGATAGACTCATTCGGGTCGACGACTTCACCAAATCCGGGGTCAACGCCAACCCCCGGCTCTCCACGCTCGCCTGTACCGGCGCCACCGCGTTCTTTGCCGCGTATACCGTCGCCAGCACGTTGTAGTACCGACTCCTCAGCTCCCGCCACTGCACTCGCTCTTCCGGGCTCAGGGTCCCCTCGTCGAGCCGAGGATAGTCGCCGCTGGTTGGCGCCGCAGTCTTCACCGGCACCTTTAAGTAAGCCTCGGGAATCCCCCGCTGTTCCCGCGGTTGCTGATTCCCGCCGATCGGAACCGACATCCAGATTGGAATTGATCCACCGAGAGCGTTTACCCGCCCCCCCACAAACGCTAGCTGTCCGCGCACGTTAGGATCGTTTGGGTTCTCATTTGCCAGTTGATTCAAGATGATCGCCGAGTTGTTGTAGCTATGAATTGCGCCCTCCCGATCGAGGTACTGCGGATTGGCTTCCTGCATTCGGCCCAGCCGGTTGAAAGCGCCAGAAAGCGCCATTCCCAACGACGGGTCCGAGCCCGCCAACCCCTGAATCGCCCCCAGATACGCCGACGCCCGACCCAAAAACGCCCGCCGCTGCGGCGTCCATCCGGGTTGCGCTTGGACCGCTGGCAGATAGGCCTGGTCGAACCAGGAATTGAACGTGTTCAAATCCTGCAGCCGATCCTGCCGGAACCCCTGCGACACCGGAGCGTTCCCGCGAGGTGCGCTCTTTTCAAACTTCGTCTCCAAGCCCTGCAATACCGTAATTGGCTGGCCCAAGACGAAACCCGCCCCCCACAATCCGATAATCCAGAGAGCTCTCATCTCATTTCTTCTCCACCCGATCACCCTCTTTGGGCGGCTGACTGCCGTTGAACGAACCGATGGCGATTTTGTCGCGCACCGTCGTAATTTTCAGGCTTCCCACGGGTGCCGTTACGACGTCCAGCACCTCTTTCGTCACTGGATCTTTCACTTCTTTTACGATGCGCGAAATCTCAAACGTATCGCCCACCTGCACCCCGGCCGACGAGCCGACGTTGATGTAAACGCTCCCGCCTTCTACCGCAGCTACCTTCCCTTCAATTTCAATATTCCGCGAACCCGAAATGCCACCCGCCTGCCCATTCAACTGTTCGGCCAGCTTATCGCAAGCGTCCATGACGGCCTCGCCAATAATCGTTTGTCCAAAGTTCGTCGACGTGAAATCCACGCCCCCGCCCACGCCTACGCCACCCGCATAAACCCCCGCAAAGCCGCCCTTAGAACTTCGCTTCGATTCGCCCCGTGCCTCGCCCGTCATGACGATCTCAGAGGATTCGTTGTCTACCATCCGGAAGTTCAACACGACGACAGCCTTGCCCTCGTTATTCCTTAATCCGCCTACGCCGCCCGCACCAGGCACGGCCGCTCCGACGACGCCGCTCCGCCGGCGGTCATCACGCCCGAACACGACGACGTCCCCCATCACTGTAAAATCCGCCCCGCGAATTTGGCCAATCCTTGCCTGCGTCCCTTTCTTCACCCTTCCACTCGCGCCGAAATCCTGCTCCTTCAGCACTGTTCCCACCTTGTTCCGTTCCACTACGGTGAACTTCCCACCCTGCGCAATGCGCTTCACCATGAGCGCGCTCATGCCCTTGCCCAGGTCCACCTGCGTGCCGAAGATCGCCGCGCCCACATCCCGCACCGTGGAGAAATCGAAATCCTCAACCGCTAAACTCCGCTTCGCTTGGCCCCGTAGCGCCGTTCCCGCGGCCAACAAAGAAATCGCACATCGACGAGTCATTATTGCTTTTGCACCTTCTTGGCCAGATAACCCACTTCGGGTTTCGCGGTCCCGTTATAGGCCCCAATCGCCACCCGGTCCCTCACCTCGGTCGCGATAAAGTCACCCACCTTCTCCGTCACCATATCGATCACGTCTTTGGTCACCGGGTCTTTCACTTCTTTCACGATCTTGTGGATCTCAAAACGATCGCACTTGTTGATCCCGTCAAACGATCCTCCCGAAAGGTAGATCTGTTTGTCCACCACTTCGGCAATTCGCGACTCAACATCGAGGTTTCGCATCGGAATCTTGCCTTCGTTGTTGTTCAAGTCCGCCGCCAGTTTGTCTACGCTGGTCATCGTCGCTTCACCGATAATCGTTTGCCCGAAGTTTGCCGACGTCATATCTACCGTGGCCCCACCGCCCCCGCGATTCACGAGCGCCCCGACATCGACACCGTTCTGCTTCCGAGTCGACTCGCCCCGCGCTTCACCCGTCGCAATCACCTCCGACGTCTCGGCGTCGACCAGCCGGAAGGAGATCACGACGACCGCTTTGTCTTCGCCCGTCTTGATCTTAATCCCGCTGAGCACCCGGGGACCGTAGCCAAAGCCGCCCACCGTTTTTCGCTTGTCGTCGCGGCCAAAGGTCACGATCGTTCCCATCAAAATCGCATCAGCACCGGTAATCCGGCCCAGTCGCGCCTGCGTCCCCTGCTTCACCCGGTTCGAAGCGCCAAAGTCCTGCTCCGACATCACTTTCTTGATGTTCGCCCGCTCCACAATCCGGAACTTGCCTTGCTCGGCCAACCGTTTCGTGAACATCGCCAGAATGCCCTTGCCGACGTCGACCTGGGTGCCGAACACGGCCGCCACGGCATCTTTCACGGTTCCGTAGTCGAACTCATCCACGGCCACGACCCGCTTCCGCGGACCCGCCGGAACGTCGCACGTAATCGTCGAAAGCACCGTGTTGTAGTTCGCCGCCACCGGCGCCACCACCGCCGCCTTTGCCACCGGAGCTACCGGGGTCCCTGCCGGGGCCGCCGCCGGCGTCCCGTTCATCGAATTACTCAACGCCACAATCACGTTGTCCGACGCCCCCGCCTCCTTGAACCGGATCAAGTCATCGGTCGACACCTTCAGAGATTTGCCCGCCGCGTTGATC
>CANNLB010000211.1 GCA_947505565.1 Acidobacteriota bacterium
GCTACATGGACCATTCGCCGCTCTTCTTTGCCGATAAGGTGAAGACGCCGACGATGCTGATTACGGGCGAAGAGGATTGGCGGACGCCGATTGCGCAGAGCGAGGAGTTCTACTTTGCGTTAAAGGTACGGAAGGTGGATACGGTGCTCGTGAGGGTGCCGAGGGAGCCGCATGGCATCCGGGGAGTGTTCCCGAGCCACCGCATCGCTAAGATCGAGCATATTCTCGGCTGGTTTGAGAAGTACGTTACTTCGCCGGGGCCACGGTCCGGTCCTTCTTCAACTGGGCGGTGATCTTCGCGGCGGTTTTCCGGACTTCGGGGGTCGAGCTGTCTTTCGGCTGGCCCACCGTGGACCAGATCACGTTGCCGGTGGAGCGTTGGACGAGAAAGATGCTGCCGCGACCACGGCCCCAGGAGCTTTGGCCGGCACGAGCCATCCTCGTCGCTTCGGCCGCCTTGGCGGCATCCTTGCTTTCCTTCTCCTTAGTTTTTTCGTCCTTTTTGGCTTCGGCGGCGGGATCTGGCTTGGGCGGTTCCGGTTTCGGATCGTAGAGTTCGTGCATCTTGCGCTCGAGCGCCTCGCCGACTTTGTCGGTGAGGACGGCGTCGGCCTTCAGGGGGTCGGTGACCACTTGCACGAGGCCTTCGCTCGTCAGACGGCTGGCCAGGAACTGATCGAGGCCGCTCGACATCGGGAGTAGATAGATGGCTTTGACCTCTCGAACGGCCGGATCAGCGGCCCAGAGACTCGTCGCGCAAAAGAATGCCGGGAGAAACTTCATTCCTTCATGATACCTTCGAAGTTTGTATAAAGGACTCCGGATCACCGTCATCATCCCCTGTCTCAATGAAGAGCAGGGCATAGAAAAAGTAATGCGGCGCATGCCGGAATTTGTGGATGAGGTGATTGTCGTAGACAACAACTCCACGGACCGGACGGCCGACGTCGCCGAATCGCTGGGCGCCTGCGTCATACGGGAGCACGTGCGGGGCTATGGCCGCGCTTACAAAAAAGGCTTCTCGGTGGCGACCGGCGACCTGATCATTACGCTGGACGGGGACCACAGCTACCCCCCGGATGCGATCTCGTATCTGCTGGAAGCGTTTCTACATTTGGAGGCCGATTTCCTGAACGCGTCGCGCTTTCCGGTGCGGGACCGCGAGGCGATGAGCTTCAAGCACAAGTTCGGCAACTTCGTGCTCTCGGTGGCGATGAGCTTGCTTTACTTCCGCTGGGTGCGGGATTCCCAGAGCGGGATGTGGGTGTTTCGCCGATCGATTCTGGAAGGGATGAAGCTGACTTCCGACGGTATGGCTTTCAGCGAGGAGATCAAGATTGAAGCGTTGAAAAGCTCCCGGGTGCGCTTCGTTGAGATTTCGATTCAGTACTCGTCGCGGTTGGGCGAGATCAAGCTGAACCCGTGGCGGGACGGCTTTTACAATCTTTGGTTCCTGGTCAAGAAACGATTCTCGTGAGCGTCACCGCCATTATCCCGATGTGGAACCGGGCTGATTTGACCCGGCAGTGCATCGCGAGTTTGCGGGCGCAGACGGTTCCTTTTGATCGGATCGTGGTGGTAGACGATGGTTCGACGGAGCCCTACGTGGGGGCGGACGTGATTCGGCTGGCGAAGAACTCGGGGTTCGCGGCGGCGGTGAACGCGGGTTGGAGAGCGGCGGAGACGACGCATGTCGCGGTGATCAACAACGATGTGCGTCTGGACCCGGCTTGGCTGGAACGACTTCTGGTAGCGAGCGGCTGGTTTGCCACGGGCAAGCTGTATGGGCCAACCGGCCTGCTGGATGGGACGTTTGACCTGCTGAGCCGGGGCGGGTTCCCATGGCGGGCGGGGCATGGGCGGCCGGATGGGCCGCGGTGGAATGAGCCTCGGGAGATCGCCATGGCGTCGTTTACCGCGGTGCTGCTGCGGACGGAGCTGCGGGAACGGGTTGGCTACCTCGATGAGGCGTTTGGGACGTATTTTGAAGATGTCGATTTCGGGGTCCGTTGCCGGAAGGCGGGGCTAAGCGGGAGTTACGTGCCGGGGGCGACCGGGGTCCACGAAGGTAGCGCGACGGCCGGAGCATGGAGCGAATTCGCGGTTCGGCAGATGGCGGTAAACCACGCTCGGCTGGTGGCCAAGCATTGGGGAGAGCGCCATGGTTGGGCGGTGGGGGTCGCTCGCATTCTGTGGAGGCTGCTGGCCTTTCGGCACGGCCGGTGGGTTACGTTTCCTTCGTTTCCGACGACGCCCGGTGAGCCGGTCGAGACGGACGACACTTTGATCGCGGCGTTGCAAGGGGAGACCCGCATGGACACATTTTGGCGCTGGTACTGTTGGCTGGTGAGGGGATGAGCCGCGTCTGCGCGGTGATCGTAACCTACAATTCGGGAACCCACGTCGCCGAGGTAGTTAGCTCCTGCCGCCAGTTTGGGGTACCGGTGGTGATCGTCGACAACGCTTCGACCGACGGGACGGTGTTCCCGGACGACGTAATTTTGATCCGGAACCAGGAGAATAGAGGGTTTGCCGCGGCGGTGAATCAAGGGGTGCAGGCGCACGACGCACCGTTGACCTTGTTGTTAAATCCGGATGCCCGGCTCCTGACTTCGGTGGAAGTGTTATGTGACATCGCTGTTGCCAACCGACACAATGCGGTCGCTGGGTTATTGGTGGACGCTAGCGGGGAACCACAAAAAGGTTTTAGTGTCAGACGGTTACCGACGCCGACGACTCTGGCCCTTGAAGTGCTCGGGATAAACCGAGTCTGGCCCGGTAACCCTGTCAACCGTTCCTACCGCTGTAGCGATCTCAATCTTTCCTTGCGTCAAAAGGTGGAGCAACCTGCCGGGGCGTTTTTTCTGTTCCGACGGGACGATTGGTTGGAGTTGGGTGGATTCGATGAACGCTATTTTCCGATTTGGTTTGAAGATGTGGACTTTTGCAAACGACTACTCGACCGGGGGGGTACCGTCATTATGGAACCTACAGCGCGCGCCCTTCATTGGGGCGGTCATTCTGTCGAAAAACTGCAGGATGGGTGCCGGATAAGATTCTGGTATGGTAGCCTGCTTAGGTATGCGCTTCGGCACTTTGGACCTGTCTCGGGCAGGCTGGTGGCCGGATGCGTTTTCATCGGTCTGGCGATTCGGATGGTCACGGGGATCTTCCTCCTGTTGGACTGGCCGGTTCTCGGTGGCCTTTTTGCTTCGATGTTGTTGTCCGCCCGTTGTGCGTTGTTTGGCAGTATAGAGAACCATTAACCAAATACATGGCTTATCCAGATCTGGTTTCCGTCACCATCGTTACCTACAATAGCGGCCGCTTTATTAAGCGCTGTATTGAGTCTGTGTTGGCGCAGAAGCACCCCAGCCTGGAAGTGGTGGTGGTCGACAACAACTCAACAGACGGCACGATCGACATCTTGGAGCAGTTTGAGGGCCGTTGCCGAGTTTTTTATAACGATGAAAATTTAGGCTTTGCCGGTGCTCAGAATCAGGCTATTGGCAAGGCTCGTGGCGAGTGGATTCTGACGCTCAACCCGGACGTACTCTTGTTGCCTAATTTTATTTCGCAGTTGCTCGAGGCCGGGTATGTGCATCCGCGCATCGGGGCTGTCTGCGGCAAGCTGTTGACGATTAGTGCGACGTTCGACCTGCCGGATAAGCCGCGAGTCGACTCGACGGGTATTTACTTCACGCCGATGCTTCGGCATTTCGATCGCGGTAGCCAGGAAGTGGACACCGGCGAGTATTCGAACTTTGAGTACGTGTTTGGCGCTACCGCCGCAGCCGCTCTTTATCGGCGCGAGATGATCGACGACGTCTCGATCGACGGCGAATTTTTCGACTCTGACTTTTTTGTGTATCGGGAAGACGCCGATGTGGCTTGGCGGGCACAATTGCTGGGATGGCGCTGTCTGTATACGCCGAATCCGCGGGCCTACCATGTCCGTAACGTGTTGCCGGGCAATCGGCGGGCGTTGCCGGCGGAAATCAACATGCACTCGGTGAAGAATCGGTTCCTGATGCGAATCAAGAACGTTACGACCGATTTGTACAAGCGGCACTGGTTTTGGATCACGTTCCGGGACGCAGTGGTGATCTCGTGTTGCCTTACCCGCGAAACGTCTTCGCTGCGGGCATTTTGGGAAGTGGCCAAAACTTGGAAGCGCGCTTGGGCCAAACGCGAAGTGATCATGCACCGGCGGCGGGCGACCGATGAGTATATGGCGAGTTGGTTCCAAAAGCAGCCGACGGCCCGCCCGGCTCCGAAGCCGACCCCGGCCCGAGCCCAGGCGCGGCTAAAGATAGCGCGCGGCTAGAGAATGCGCATTGCAATTGTTGGCACGAGGGGCGTACCGGCCGGCTACGGTGGGTTTGAAACGTTCGCCGAAGAGTTGGGCAGGCGGTTGGTGGATCGTGGTCACGAGGTGTTGGTCTATTGCCGCGAGAAGCATCCGGGCGATCGATACTTGGGCATGCGACTGCAAACGCTGCCGACGGTTCGGCACAAGTACCTGGAAACGATCGTCCATACGGGCATCTCGACTCTCCATTTGCTAACGCAGCGGCAGGATGTGGCGTTGTACTGCAATGCCGCCAACGCGATTTTTACGTGGATGCCGCGGGTGGTGGGTACTCCCGTGGCTCTAAACGTCGATGGCTTGGAGCGGAAACGCAAAAAGTGGAATCGGGTAGCCAAAGCTTGGTATCGGCTTTCCGAGTGGCTTTCGACATTTTGCCCAACGCGCGCGGTTTCCGATGCAATCGCCATCCGCGCTTACTACCGTGAGGAGTACAACGCGGAGACGACCTTCATCGCCTATGGGGCGGAGATGGGCAAGGTAGGATCCCGAGCGGCGCTGGACGAGTTGGAACTGGAGCCGGAACGGTATTTCCTGTACGTCAGCCGGATGGAGCCGGAGAACAATGGGCTGGTCGTGCGGGAGGCGTTCGAGCGGGTCGAGACGGACCTGCGGCTGGCTTTGATCGGCGACGCCCCCTACGCCGATGACTACATTGCGCGGGTTCGCCAGACGAAGGACAAGCGGATCGTGATGCCAGGGGCGATCTATGGCCAAGGGTACAAAGAGCTGGGTTCGTTTTGCTTTGCCTACGTCCATGCAACGGAGGTGGGGGGGACCCACCCGGCGTTGATTGAGGCGATGGGCCGGGGGGCGCTGGTGTTGTATCTGGATACAGTAGAGAACCGGGAGGTCGCCGGAGGGGTGGGGCTGCCGTTCACGGTGGCTAACTTGGCCGACGTGATGCGGCAGGCGTTGGAACTGTCGGCCGCAGAGCGGGCGCGGCTGCGGGCGGCGGCGGTGGAGCGGGTGCAGGATCGCTATAGCTGGGACGCGGTTACGGACGAGTATGTGACACTCTTTGAGGAGCTATGCATCGATCGTGGTTAGAAGTTTCGCTGGGGCGGATCGCGGGTAACTTTCGCGCGGTACGGGCGGTGGTGGGCCAGGACGTTACCGTGATGCCGGTCGTGAAGGCTGACGCCTATCGGCATGGAGCGGTGGCGGTAGCGCGATCGCTCGAACGGGCCGGGGCGCGTTGGCTGGCGGTGAGCAACGTACAGGAAGGGGCGGCGTTGCGGGATGCGGGGATCCAGACGCGGATCCTGGTGATGGCCGATTTTCTGCCCGCTAGCCGCGAGGCGTTCTTTGACTATCGGTTGACGCCGGCCATTCACGAGTTGGGCGAGATTGCGGAGCTCGAACGGCTGGCGCGTCGGCGCGGACAAGCGGCGGCGTTTCACGTGAAGATAGACAGCGGCATGGGCCGGCTGGGAACGCGGGCCGAGGCATCCGCGGTGGCGGAGGCGGTGGGGGCCTGCCGGACGGCACAGTT
>CANNLB010000212.1 GCA_947505565.1 Acidobacteriota bacterium
TCCATCGCTATGAGTCGCGGGCGAGTTTCGCCAGGTGGATTCATACGATTGCGAGAAATCTGGCGCTCGGCACCCTGAAAAAGAGCCGCCCAGGTATAACCGAACTCGAGATGGTGTCCCCGGCTGCCACGCCGGAACGCCTCGCCACTTCACAACTGCTGGGCGAACGAATCGCGAACGCTCTGAACCAGCTCCGTACCCGCGAACGGGCCGCATTTATCCTCCGCCATTACGAAGGCGTCCCGCTGGTCGAGATCGGCGAAACGCTGTGACTCAGCGAAAACGCCACCAAGCAAGCGAAAACGCCACCAAACAAAGGACTGTTCGCGCGGTCAAAAACTTGCGCCGGGCCCTTTTGCCTTAGATTACCCTCACATGACCCACCCCACCGAAGACCACCTGATTTTGCACTACTACGGCGACGGCGGCGACGACGACCCGGAACCGCACCTAGTCGAATGCGTCGATTGTCGCCAGAACGATCGGAGCTTGCAACGGATCCTGAATTCGCTCGACGCCGCTCCCGGAACGTGGGGCCGACTACGGCCAGCAAGTTTGGCGCAAAGCGCAACCTCGCTGCCGCTCTCCGGCGAAACTCCCGGCACTGGGCCCTTGGAATGGCGGCGGCGGTTGTGGTCGTCGGAGCGTTTCTCGCTGGGACCGCCTCCGAACGGAACAAGCCCTTGCCCTAGTCGAAAATCCCCGCGCCAGGCTCCTCCGCGTCGCGCTCGATGGACATTTGGCATCCAGCCTCATAGTCCTCGCCGAAATCGAAAACGCCCCCGGCCGGACGATGGATATCTCCAGGCAACGCCAGTCCGCCGAGCAACTGCTCGATGACGACCGGCTGTACAAACAGACCGCCAGCGGAACGCAAAAAGCGCAAATGAGCCAGTTGTTGAACGATCTCGAAGAATTCCTGTTCGAAATCGCCCACCGCCCAGCGCAGCTAAACGGCCCGCAGTTGTAGGAGCTACGGGCCAGAATCGCCCGCAAAAGGATCATTTTCGACATTCGAATTGCGGCCGACTAGCCAGCACCCGCAAAAGGAATCTTATGAACTCAGTTGCTTTATTTGAGCTCACCCGTAGCATCTTATGTGCCTGTTTAAAAGAATGAGCCGGACCCTACTCAGCTTCGGCCGGCCCGCCGCCCCCGCTGGCTCCGCGAGCGCCGCGGACCACGAACCAGGATGCCTACCGCCAAGCCGCCCGAGAGCTGGACCAACGCCAATACGAAAAAGCCGTTGCGCTATTCGGCAAAGTCGTCGAGATAAAAGAAGCCCGCGCCGATGGCGCTCTGTATTGGAATGCCTACACCTTAGTCGCGACTAGGCCGCTCTACCAAGGGCTTGGCCGCCTTGGCCGAACTCGAACGTGCCCATCCGAAACGCGTATGGCTAAACGACGCCACGGCCCTCGCCGCCGAAATGCGTCAGGCCGTCCGCCGGCCCGTTCGGCCAGAAGCCGAAAACGGAGAAGCGCTTAAACTCCTCGCCCTCAAAGGCCTGATGCGCTCTGCGCCGAAAACCGCCCTCCCCCAGTGCGGAAAATCCTAAACGCCCCGAAGAACCCTCCGCGCCACAAAAACGCACCCTCTTCGTCCTGGCGCTAAGCCGTAGCGCCCGGGCAGGCGAAATCGTCACCCCGTGCGCCAGAGGCGGCGCCAGCCCCGATCTGCAAGCTGTAGCGGTCGAATATCTTGGCGTCCTCAACTCGCCCGAATCCCGCCAAAGCCTGGCCGATCTTTACGCCACCGCCGCCGACGTTTCCGTCAAGCGGCGTCCTCCGCGGCTTCATGATCAGCCGCAACAAAGAGCGCCTGCTGGCTGCGGCGAAGTCCGAAACCAACCTCGATCTCCGCCACGAAGCCCTGTAAATGCTCGGGGCCTTCGGCGGACGCGCGGAATTGGCGCAGCGCGACTCCACCGAAACGGATAAGAACGTCAAGCGCGCCATCCTCGACGGTCTCTCCGCCTCCGGCCAAGCCGGCCTACTCGTCGAAATCGCCCGCAAAGAAACCGACAAAGCCTTGAAGCGTATGGCCGTCGAACGCCTAACGACCATAAAAAACAAAGAGGCTACGGCGTATCTACTGGAGTTACTCGGGAAGGAATAAGTGCAAGAGATCATCAAGCTTTCAAGTGTCAGCAAACGGTACGTCGCCGATGAAAGTGAAACCCATGCGCTGGCCGGGATTGAAATGGAGATTCGACGCGGCGAATACGTGTCGATCTCCCGGCCATCCGGTCAACGACACGAAACCCAGCGAGCGGGCGCGCATCCGCATCGCGAAAGCGGCTTCATCTTCCAGGCCTTCAAGCTGATCGGCGATCTCACCGTTTACGAAAATGTCGCCTCCCCCCTGACCTACGGGAACAGGTCCGCCGCCGAACGCAAAAAAGCCGTCTGCGAAGCCCTCGAACGCGTCAGCATGGGCCAGCGCGAACGGCACTATCCATCCCAGCTTTCGGGCAGCCCAGCCATCCTTCTGGCCGACGAGCCCACCGGCAATCTCGATTCGCAAAACGGTGAACAGTTGATGAACCTACTCGAAGAACTCCATCAAGGCGGTGCCACCATCTGCATGGTCACCCATGATCCGCGCTTCGCCCAGTGCAGTATTCGACTCTTCGACGGCCGCATCGTCGAAGAGTCGATAGCCGCAACCGCGTAATCTAGAGGAATGCCCAACCTGTTCTGCGGCTTCCCGGCCCCCGGCCAGGAGTTCCTCCGGGAACTCAAAGAAAACAACCAACGCGACTGGTTCCAAGCGCGCAAAGATATCTACGATACCGCCGTCAAAGCTCCCATGGTGGAGTTCGTCGATGTCCTAAACGCCGAGTTCGCCCGCTTCGCCCCCGAGTACATCACAGACCCCAAGAAGGCGATGCACCGGATCTATCGCGACACCCGCTTCAGCAAAAACAAAACGCCCTACAAAACCAACTCCTCCGCCTCGTTTCATCAATCGGTCACCGACAAGGAAGCCATGGCCGGCTTCTATGTATCCGTTTCGCCCTTCCAAATCGAAGTCGCCGGCGGAGTCTACTCTCCCGAGCCCCCCCAGATGCTGGCCATTCGGAACGCGATTTCCAACGACCTCGACACCTGGGCGGCCCTCGTCGAGCACAAAAAGCGAAAAAAGTTCCTGGGCGAACTTCAAGGTGATGCCCTCACCCGGCCGCCCAAGGGCTTCCCGAAGGACGACCCCGCCGATTTCTGGATTCGCAAGAAACAGTGGCTCTACTTCGATCTCACCCTCGATCCCGCGCTGGCCTTGACCCCCAAGCTGGTCGGGGAAGTCGTCCGCCGATTCGAAGCGATGCATCCCGTCATTCAGTTTCTCAACGCCGCTTTGGCCCAACAGAAACCGAACCGTTCGGACTTCTTCTAGCCCCCCCCAATCCCACCAGTTGCCATTCGGTTGCAGCTCATTGACCGACCGGAAAAACCCCTGCATCCTGGTAGGGATTACACTAAAGGGTTAACTCTTCCGTGTTGAAAGCTCTCTCCATCGCCATCCTTCTCTCCCTAAGTTCCCTTTGGGCCGAGACTCCCCGCGCCGGGCACTCCCATTACGGGGGAGAGCTCGACTCCGGCCCCCGGCAAAAGCCATGGGAGATCCGCGCCATCGGCAATACGCCCTTCCCGATCACCCACAAAAACCCGGAAGTGCAGAAATGGTTCAACCAAGGCAATGCCCTGCTGCACTCGTTCTGGTACTACGAAGCCGAGCGGGCGTTTCGGTGGTGTCTGAAATTGGAACCCGGCAATGCCATGGCCTGGTGGGGCCTCTCCCGCGCCGCCCAAGGCACCCGCGGTAAGGAGTTCCTCCTCGAAGCCGTTAAACGTAAGGGCACCGTCACCGAGCGCGAACGCTGGTACATCGAGTCCTCGGCCGACGATTCGACGCAAAATCCCGACGATCCCGGTTACGGCGAAGCCCATCGGAATCGGCAACGGCGCATCCTCGAACGGATCGCCATGAAGTACCCGGATGACGTCGAAGCCAGGGCGCTTCTCGCCTTGACCAACATGATGGAAGACCGCTTCGGAACCGAGTTAATGGTCCAGCAAGTCCTGGCCAAGAACCCCGACCACCCCGGCGCTCATCACTACCGGATCCACAATTGGGACGGTAAGGATCCCGAATTCGCGCTCGAAAGCTGCCGCCGTTACGGTGCCATCGCCCCCGCCATCGGCCACGCCCACCACATGCCCGGCCATATCTACTCCGGCATCGGTATGTGGCACGAAGCCGCCATCGCCATGGACGCCGCCACCCGCGTCGAAAAGCAGTACATGCGCGAGCGCATGACCCTGCCCTACAACAACTGGAACTACGCCCACAACAAAAATTATCTTGCCTATATCCAGGGCCAACTCGGCATGTACGAAGCCGCCGTCAGCGCCGGACGTCAGTTGCTGGCCGCGCCGCTCGACCCCCAGGAAAACAAGGCCGACGCCTTCAGCCCGCATTACCAAGGCCGACTCGTGATGAACCGAACGCTGGTTCGTTTTGAGCGCTGGAAGGAAATTCTCGACGGCAAAGTATTTTATTGGGATGACAAGCTTCTACGCGATAAAGAAGAGCGTGCCTTTCTCGAAGCCCTCGCTCACCTTGGCCTCGGCGATATCGACAAGGCCCGCAAGAGCACCGCAAAGCACAAAGCTCTGCAATCCGAAATCGAAAAGGAAAAAGACGCCAAGCCCCGTTGGGAGTTGATGCAGGCCGAACTCAAAGCCAAGCTCCTCCTCGCTGAAGGGCAAACGCTAGCCGGTCTAACCGTCCTCGGCAATGCCGCTTCTAAGTACGAAGCGCTCGTCGAAGGCCAGAACGATCCGCCGTTCTATCCCTCCTCGCTCTACCTCGATCTCGGCCGCGCTTACCTCCATGCGAAATCGCCCGCCCTCGCCATCAAGGCCTTTGAAAAGTCGCTGGAGCTCACCCGAAACGACGGCTCCGCGCTCGCCGGCTTGGCCGAAGCGTGGCTCGCCCTCGGCGACAAGGCCAAAGCCACGGACCACTACGCCCGCCTGCTCCACGTTTGGTCCGACGCCGACCCCGGCTTCGCGCCCCTCGCCAAAGCGAAGGCCCTCGGCCTCACCGCCCTGTCCAAGGATGTCTCCCCGGCCCCGCAGCGCAACTACGCCAAAACCACCCTTGAAAGCCTCGGTCCGAACCGCTGGGAACCCTATGGCGCCCCCGTTCTGGACGCCCGCGATTCGCAGAAGAAGCGCGTCACCCTCGAAGAGTACAAGGGCCGCAATGTCGTCCTGATCTTCTACCTCGGCCAGGAATGCCCCCACTGCCTCGAACAACTCCAGGAAGCCGCCAAACGCAACGGCGATTTTGAAAAACAAAACACGGTTGTTCTGGCGATCTCTAGCAATGGCCCCGAAGACAACGCCGACTCGCTCAAACTCAAACAGGTGCCGTTCCGCCTGCTCTCCGACTCCGGCTTTGCCAACGCCCGACGATTCCTGTCCTACGACGATTTCGAAGAAATCGAACTCCATTCGACCATCCTGATCGACGCCAAAGGCCGCGTTCATTGGGCTCGGCACGGCGGAGACCCCTTCGCCAATTTCGACTTTTTACTCAAGGAGATTCAACGCATCAATAGTCTTGCCGACTAATGCGTGACCCCCCGCTGTTCGATGGCTGAAGAACCTAAACCCGCAAAAACTCCGGCTGTCATGGCGACCGTCCCGTGGGACGGCGCTATCCCTGGACTCCTCCGCGAGCACCTCGGCGCCGCCGTCCTCGACACGCATCTGTACGTCGATCAGCCCTGTGCGGTTCTATCTCTCGCCGCTATGCTCCCGGGGCTGGAACTGCTCCACGCCGAAGCCAACTT
>CANNLB010000213.1 GCA_947505565.1 Acidobacteriota bacterium
GCAAAAACTCACGCCGCTCTCGCCGCAAGCCAAGACCGAAGACTGGCCCGGGTTCCTCGGACCCCGCCACAACGGCACGTCACTGGAGACGCGCCTGCGCTCGCGCTTCCCCGCCGCCGGGCCCCCTCTCGTTTGGGAGGTGCCGAAGGGCACCGGCTATAGCTCGCCGGCCATCGTTGGCGATCGTCTCGTGTTCCTGCACCGCCAGGGGCAGCAGGAGGTCGTCGCGTGCCTTCATCCCGAAACCGGCGAAGGCCAATGGCAGTTCACCTACCCGACGGCATTTGAAGATCGTTATGGCTATAACAACGGTCCGCGGTCAAGCCCGGTCATCGCCGATGGCCGAGTCTTCGTCGTCGGCGCGGAAGGAAAGCTGCACTGCCTCGAACTCGCCTCCGGCAAGGTGCTCTGGCGACACGACCTATTGAAGGAGTTCAACGTTCCCCAGGATTTTTTCGGCGTCGCCTCCAGCCCGCTCGCTCTCGACGGCCGGTTGATCGTCATCGTCGGCGCGCCCGGTGGGCCCACCGTGGTTGCTTTCGATCAGAAAACCGGGAAGCAGCTTTGGGGAGCCGGCAAAGAGTGGGGAGGTGGCTACGCTTCGCCGATTCCGGCTATCGTCCACGGCCAATCCCGCGTGTTCGCCTTCGCCGGCGGCGAAAGCCGACCGCCCACTGGCGGCCTCATCTGTCTGAACCCGGCCACGGGCGCGGTCGATTTCACGTATCCTTGGCGCAGCAAAAGCTATGAGTCAGTCAACGCCTCCTGCCCCGTGATCTTTGGCAATCAGGTATTCATATCGGCTAGTTACAAAACCGGCGGTGCGATGCTGGAGATCACCCCCGACTTCAAGCCTAAGTTACTCTGGACCAGTCCGGAGTTCGGTCTCCATTTCAATACGCCGATTCATCAGGACGGCTACCTGTATGGTTTTGATGGGCGCAACGAACCCGACGCCTCCCTTGCCTGTGTCGAAGCCAAGACGGGCAAAGTAGTGTGGAGAACTAACCCGGAGTGGATGGAGAAATTCATCGTCGGCGATCAGGCCCGCGAGCAGCAGATGAGCACCTACCGGGGGAACCTGTTGCGCGTCGACGGGCGTTACTTAGTGCTCGGCGAGCTCGGCCACTTACTCTGGATGGACCTCACCCCGAGCGGTCATAAAGAACTCTCCCGCTCCTGGCTCTTCGCGGCTCGGGAGACGTGGTCCCTCCCGGTGCTCTCCCGGGGCCTACTCTACATCGTGCAGCATAGCCGGGACGCGGTGAAGGGCTCGACGCCGCGGCTCCTCTGCTACGATATGCGCGCCTAACGGGCGGTTGTCTTGCGGATAAACTCCACCTCTTCCGGCTTGTACGGCGAGCCGTCGGGCCGGAAGATTTCGTGGAACCAAACGGTCGGTTCCCGGTTGGTATACGGCTGCTTCCAGGAATCCCAGGGCAAGTGGGTCTGCGTCTTGCCCTGCACGAGACCCCAGTTGATCATCGCCACGCCCTCGGCTTTACCAATGGGCAGCGACCCTTCAAAGGTGCTCCCGTTGCCCCGCGCCATGTACTCGGTACACAGAATCGGGCGGTTGAAGCGGCGCAGCGAATCGATGCGCGCTTTCAGCTTGGCCGGGGCGTCATAGTTGTGGAAGGAGATCACGTCGGACTGGGTCAGCTGGATCCGTTCAATCGACGTGAGCTTGTCATCACTGTTCCAATCGCCCTTCCATACGCCACTCGTCAGCGGCTGAATCGGCCGTTCGTCGCGGGCCCAGGCAAACGCCTGCGGCAGCAGGCGTTCCACCTGCTTCAACTTGTCGAGCGGTTCCACTTTCCTATAGCTCGAATCGTTCCAATTGTCCGGTTCGTTCCAGATATCCCAAGCCAAAATCCGGCGGTCCCGATGGAACGCGCCCACCACGCCGCGGACGTAAGCTTCCAGCTTCGGCGTATCGGAAACCTTTTGCAAAGTGACCGACCCGGGGCTTTGCAGCCAACCCGAATTATGCACGCCCTTTTGCGGAGCGCGCTGGCGGCCTACCTGCGGATACGGGTCCCAGCAGGAATCGAACAAGACGAAAATTGGCTTAATGCGATGTTTCTCGGCCAGTTCAAGCAAGGTATCCATGCGGCGCAGCAAGCCCTTCTTGTCTTCCTGCCACAGCAAGTGGTGCAGATAAATCCGCATCGTGTTCATGCCGATCGCCTGAGCCCACCCGAACTCCTGATCGATCTGACCGGGGTTGAAGGTATCTCCCTGCCACATCTCGAGCTGGTTGATCGCCGACGCCGGGATGTAATTGGCCCCCACCAGCCACGCCGACTTGGCGTACCACTTCTTGGCCTTCTCTTCGCTCCACGGCTTCTTGGCGAGCAATGAGGCCGCCGCCAAAACGAGCAGTAAGGAAACACGGAACAGATTTCGCATCACTTCTGATTGTACGAACTTGCCCGGGCTCCCTGCCAGCCCTTGGCGAATTGAGCGCGCAACTTCGCCGTAATGGCCGTCTTCGCCAGATTGGTAAACTCGCCCGCGTCGGTCTGGTGGTCATAGACCTCCTCGCCGCCGCCCTCGCCTTCCCACACGGTGTAGCGGTAGCGTGCCGTGCGCATCGATCGGCCGGTGATCCGCTTTTCAAATTGAATCTGCGTGAACGCGGCTTGCTTGAACGCTCGCTTGGGCTGACGTAAGATCGGCACCATACTCTGCCCTTCCAGCCCCGCCGGAGCCACTTTGCCGCAGAGTTCCGTCACGGTGGGATAGACGTCGACGAACTCGGTCAACGCCGATGTCGCCTTCCCGTTGCCGGCCATGCCAGGGGCGGAAAGCAGAAAAGGAACCCGGGCCACCTCTTCAAACAAGTTCATCTTTTGCCAATGGGTGTGTTCCCCCAGGCTCCAACCGTGATCACCCATGAACAGCACCACCGTGTTCTCCCGCAGCCCCAGGCGATCCAGCGCGCTCAACACGCGGCCGATCTGTTCGTCCATGTACGACGTCGATGCGTAGTAGCCGCGCCGGGCTTCGCGCTGTTGCGCCTCGGTCATCCCCATGTTGTTCCAGATGGGCGGGCGGACGCCGAGATGCGCCCGCGGCACATCGTCGAGATCCCCCGCGCGTTGCTCAGCCAACGGGATCGTGTTCGCCGGGTACAAGTCAAAAAAACGACCCGGAGCCACCCACGGCAAATGCGGCCGCAGCATGCCGACGCCCAAAAAGAACGGCTCGGCCCGATGCTTTTCAAGCAAGGCAATCGCGGCCTCGGCGCCGGTCGTATCGGCCTGATCTTTATCGTTGGCCGTGATCAGCCCGGGCATCTTCGTCGCCAGCTTCTCGCCCGGACTTCGCTGTTCCATTCCCGGCGGACTGAACGAATGGTGCCACGACGCTTCGTCCTGATATTTGTTCGTGCCCACCTCGCCAGGCACGTTCATGTGAAACAGTTTGCCCACTCGACCCGAGAAGTGCCCGCTGTTCTTGAACAACTGCGGCAGCGTCACCGCGTTCGGTAAATGGCTGCGAAAATCGACATTGTTTTCGAGCACCTGAGTCGTGTCCGGCCGCATCCCGGTGAGCAACGACGCCCGGCTCGGGCCGCACAGCGGGAACTGGCAATACATCCGGTCGAAGCGCACTCCGCGGCGCGCCAAGGCGTCAATGTACGGCGTCTTTGCCAGCGGATGGCCGTAGCAACCGAGGGCGTTGTTCAGGTCGTCCGCCATCAGGAACAGGACATTCTTTGGCCGCTGTTGAGCGGCGAGACCAAGGAGAAGGGAACGGCGTGTCAGCATCATAAGTAAATCAGCCACCAGGCACGGTCGCGTGCTTTCCATCGGGCGAACCAGAGGCAGATCGGGTAGCTCCCAATCACAAGGCCAATCCAGATCCCATAGGTGGCCAGAAGGTCATAGCCGTAGGGCGGCGGGTACGCGGCCGCGTTACCACCCATCGCGGGCGACGCCAGGAGGGCGAACGATGCCTCGCCGTATTTGAACAGGGCGAAGGGATAAGTAAGTAAGTGGAGGACGTAAAAAATGCAATAGAAAAAAAATAGCGGCACGCGCCCGAAGACAATCAGCGGGTTCGGAAGCGCACGCTCCCGGCGATCCAGCCACGAGAACAGAATCAGCGCCGGACCGAGCGTCATCAACAGATATTGCAACGACGGCGGGTATTTGTTGGTCCGCAGGAAAGAAAGTACGCCGGACGTCCACGGCGAAGGGTCGCCGTAAATGTTCAGCCAGCGCAACCCGATGAAAGCCGCGGTCGTGGCTAGGCCGAGTCGCAACGTGATTTGTTGGCGTGCCGCTGGTTCGTTTTTCAGGATGCTACCGAAGCAGAAGCAGAAACCCAGCGCCATCACCGCGAACCACGGGATGAGAGGGTGCGCCGTGATCACTGTCACGCCGCCGAGCGGAATCACGGCGAGCCGATGGAGCCCGCTCCACAGCACGCTTTCCGGCCTCCAGGCATCGGCGAAGTGATGCCGCGCGATGGTAGCAATACTAACGACCGTGAGCACGCGGAGCGGGAGATGGTGCGGGAGATGGATGAGCGCCGCGAGAACGATCATCGACAAACCGAGCGCCCACAGAACACTCCGCAGAAAGGGGCCGGAGGTGAGGCTGAAGCTGATCGCAAACCGAAACGCGGTAAGTTCGAGCAGCGCCAGCCACAGGCCGCGCTTCCATAAAAAGCTCGACAGTTGCGCCTTGGTGTGGCCACGTTCAAGCCAAAGAAAAGCGGCCGCACCGGCGGTGAACATAACGACGGGCGCGCAGAGGTGCGTGATCCAGCGCGTAAAAAACAACAACGGAGTCGCCCTCGATAGATACTCGGGCGAAAAACTCATCGCCCCCCAGTGGAAGAACTCGCGGGTGTGACCGAGCGCCATAATGATCATAATGAAGCCCCGGAGGGCGTCGAGCGAGGAAAGGCGCACTATGGTGGAAAGAATATCATGGCGAGTAATATGATTCCGACCACCCGCCGTCTTTACTGGTTGGACGATCACTGCCTGGTGGCCACGGCGACTGTCCTTGCCGTCCGTCCTGACGCCGTCGCTCTGGTCGAGGCCTGTTTTACTCGGGCGGGGGCGGCCAACTCTGTGACCAAGGCACGCTAATACTGCCAAGCGGAAGCGACCCCGGTCCTCCCGGACGCCGATCGCGTCTTCTGGCACCAGGCGGCGCATCCGGAACTCATCCTCGGCCAGACCGTCCAACTGGCGGTTGACGGGGCTCGTTGGCTCGCCTTGGCCCGTTATCATATCGTCCTCCACGTGCTGAACACGTTAGCTCCCCGCGACTACAAAGCGTAGATCACCGGCGCGCAGATCGACCTGCACTACGCCCGTATCGACTTCGAATGGGAAGGTTTCTCGCGGGGCCTTTGCCCGGAGCTCGAAGCTAACGTCAACGCCGTGCTCGCTGACGCTCATCCGCTCCACGACCACTACCTCCCCGCAGCCGAATTCCGCGCCCGCCCCGAGTTGCTGCGAACGCTCGAAGTCTCGCCGCCCGTCATTGACGGTCAAACCCGCGCCGTCGCCATCGAAACCTTCGACAAGCAGGCCTGCGGAGGCACCCACGTGCCCACCACGGCCGACGTCGGCCGCTTCTCGATCTACCGAAATGAGAATAAAGGGCGCATCAATAAGCGGCTTTCTGTGCGGCTGGATGTTACCCTACTAGAGTCATGACCAAGAATGTTTTAGGCACCGCTCTCCAGACCTGCTGCACCGATCCGCTCACCGGCTTTTACCGCGACGGCAAGTGCAACACCGGCCCGGAGGATTTGGGTAAACACACCGTTTGCGCGATCGTCACCGAAGAGTTTTTGCAGCACCAAGTTAAG
>CANNLB010000214.1 GCA_947505565.1 Acidobacteriota bacterium
ATTGAACGGAAATGCTTGAATTTACCTGACTGTGGCAAGGCTGTCATAGCTTGCGCATATTGCGCTGATAGGGTCTGGCATATGACCAGACGTGATCTTTTCAACGCGGGCGGGGTGGCTTTGGCTGCTTCGGCTGCATCGCAACTTACGGCACAACGGCGGGTGCAATGGCGGACGCTGGACGGGAAGCAGCCGTTGGTATTGGGCCACCGGGGCGCATGCGGCTATTTGCCGGAGCATACGATTGAATCGTATCGCCGGGCGATTGAGCTCGGTGCCGATTTCGTGGAGCCGGATTTGGTTACGACCAAAGACGGACACTTGATCGCGCGGCACGAGCCGATGATTGATGACACGACGGACGTGAAGTCGCGGCAGGAGTTTGCGTCGAAGAAGACGACGAAGACGCTCGACGGGATCAAGACGACCGGATTTTTCGCGAGCGACTTTACGCTGGCCGAGATCAAGACTTTGCGGGCGATTCAGCCGCGGGCGTCGCGTCCGCAGCAGTTCAACGGGCAGTTCCAGATCCCGACGCTGCAAGAGATTATTGAGATGGTGCAGGGCGAGAACTCGCGGCGGGCGCGGGTGGTGGGGATTTATCCGGAGACAAAACATCCTTCGTTCCACGCGGCGCTGGGTTTACCGCAGGAAGAGCCGCTGCTGGCTATTTTGGAGCGCTATGGGTGGAACAATCGCCGGGCACCGGTTTTCATTCAATCGTTTGAAACGGGGAACCTGAAGTATTTGCGGACGCGGACGACGGTGAAGCTGGTGCAACTGCTGGACGCCGACGATGTGGGTCCGGATGGGAAGTTGACGTTTGCGGCGCCTTACGATAAGCCTTACAACCACGTGATTACGGGTGATGCGCGGGGTTTTGGCGATTTGGTGACGAAGGCGAACTTGGCGGAGATTGCGAAATATGCTGATGGGATTGGGCCTTGGAAGCCTTACATCGCGAGCTTCGCGGGGGCGGGGACGACGCCGATTACAACTACGCTGGTGGCGGACGCGCACGAGGCGGGCCTGGTGGTCCATGCGTACACGTTCCGGAATGACTCGCTCGCGGCTCAATACGGCGGGAGTGCGAAGGCGGAATACGACCAGTTTTTCCTATATGGCGTAGACGGGGTATTCACGGACTTCTCGGATACCGCGTTTGCGGCGCGGGAAGCGTTGACGCTGGTTCTGCCGTAGGCCGCTACGACGCAGAAAGGGGGAAGCCGCGAGCGGCTTCCCCCTTTTTTGCTTTTGGGCTGCGGTTTAGAAGGTCAGCCGGAGGCCGAACCGGAAGCGACGTTCAGAACCGGGGTCGGTGCTGGTGATCGCCATGAAGTTGTTCGCGTTGATGACTGCGCCGGTAGCCGCGTTGGTGGACATGGCGCTGACGTTCGCCGCGGGGTTGCCGAAGCGGGGGGTGTTCGTGAAGTTAAAGGCTTCCGCTTTGAATTGGAGCACAAAGCGTTCGGTGAGTTGGAAGTCCTTGAACATGGCTAAGTCGGCTTTTTGAAAGCCGGGTCCCGAAAGCGCGTTGCGGCCCATGGTGCCAAACCGGAAGGTACCGGCGGGGCGCTGGAAGTTCGGGTCGCGGAAGGAGTTAATGGAGTAGAACTGGGCTCCGGGACCGAACTGATTGAGCTTGACAACATCCGCGATCTGATCGGCGGTCTGGTTGGAGCCGGGTGCGTTGAGGGAGGCGTCCCCGGCGGACACGGTGAACGGAGTACCGTCGTAGGCCGAGTAGATGCCATTGATGCGCCAGCCGCCGGCGATCTGGTCGGCGACGCCTTTGAGGGCCTTCGGACGGCCCTTGCCCCAGGGGAGTTCATAGACCCAGCTCATGACTAACATGCGGGGTCGGTTGTAGCCGGCCAGCGCGCGATTGCGACCGATGGCGCTTTCGAGGTTGGTCAGCGGGAGAGCGGCCCAGCCGTCGTCGTCGGCCATGTTGATGGCCTTGGACCAGGTGTAGGCGCCCTTCATGAAGAGACCTTTGGAGAGGTTCTTGTTCACAGCGACCTGGAGGGAGTGGTAGTTGGAGTTACCCCAGCCATCCCACATCAAAGCTTCGATGATTCGACCCTGCGTCCGAGCGAGGGGGCGACCCTGGGGGCCAGTGCCGATGGGCGCCGCATTGATGTCGCGGTCGAGGAACTGCCGCACCGTCTGATTGCCGACATAGCCGGCGGAGACGAGGAAGCTACCGGGGAGGCGGCGTTCGACGGTGAAGTTCCAGGAGTGAATATAACCACGGTTAATCTGGCCACCCCACGGGCTGCGGGGGCCCATGTTGACGGTGGGGGGGAGGGTGATGGTGCCGGAGCTGATGTCCGGGGTCGGGACCTCGGGCAGGCCCCGGGAGAGCAGGCCGAAGTAACCGAATTGAGTGGGAGCTGCCCAGGTGGCCGCGATCGTGGCCGGGTAGAGGCCGCGGAGGGGGCGGGAGAGCGCCATGGGGTTGTAGCTCACACTGTAGCCAGCGCGGATGACGGTTGCGTCATTCAGCCGGTAAGCGAGGCCAATGCGGGGTGCGAAGAGCTTCTTCGAGACGGAGTAGCCATTGTCCTGGGGGATGTTGCCAATTCCGCCGAGGGTGACGAGATTGGTGGAGGGGTCCCAACGTTCGAGGCCACGGCCATCGCCACGGGTAAGAAGGGGATACAGCTCCCAGCGGAGGCCGACGTTCAGGGTGAGCTTGCGGCTCACCTGCCAACGGTCCCGGAAGTAGAGGCCGTACTGCCATTCGCGGGTCTTCATCTCGTAGAACTGGACCGATTTGGAGGCGCTGCCGAGGATGTCGAGCAGGCCGGCGGCGTAGACGTGGTTGGCGCGGGCGACCTGGCCCTGGAGTACGGTCGCGTTACCGGTGGGGACGAGGTTGCCGCGCGGGTTCGCGATTTCCGGCTGCCAGTGGTTCATGGCGTGACGGATCATGTCGACGCCAAAGCGAAATTCATGGGCGCCCTGGATTTTCGACACGTTCGTCGAATAGGTATAGCTGTTATCGGCGTAGAAGTTCGGGTTGGAACCGGTGCAGTTGCCCCAAGCCGAGAAGCCGTTGTTGATGCAGGGCTGGCCGGAGTAGCGGATGTCGGATGCGTACGCCTTGCCGCCGTTGGTGCCGGGGATGCCCCATTCGTCGAGGCCGGTGTTCTTCCCGTAGTCCGGGCCGGTGGCGACGTTCGAGAACTTGGTGAAGCCGAAGACGCCGTCGATGAGGACGGTGGGCGACAGAGTGTAGTTGAAGCCGAAGGTGGGGATGTCCACACGGGTGTCGGCCCGGCCGATCTGGCCGAGGCTGGGTCCGGTCAGGCGGCCGAGAGCGGTGGTCCCGACAACCGGGGCGATGAGGTTCGAATACTTGCCCCAAAACATGAGCTTGGTGCTGAGGTTGTAGTTCACCTTCACGTCATACTGATCGCGGGTGAGGGACTGGGTGCCGGCGGCGAAGAAATTGCCGGAGGTGTTGAAGGCGTCCTGCGCGGGTTGGTTCGGGAGGGGGGCGAGGGCCTGCAGCTTGCTCCAGATCGGGGAGAAGCGAGAGGACGGGATCTGGTTGTTGGCGAAGAGTTGGCGACCGGCTCCGTTGGCGTCTCCGGTGAGCGGGTCGTAGATGTTGCCGAGGCCGGCATAGGCGGAGAAGTCACCCCTGCGCATGTCGGCGGCAGGGACGGAGAAGTTGCCGAACTGGCCCGTACGTTCTTCGGTTTTTTCGTAGCTGAAGAAGTAGAAGAGCTTGTTCTTGATAATGGGTCCGCCGAAGGTGAAGCCGGGAATGTTGACGATACCTTTGGGAAGGCGGGGCTTGTTGATCGACTGTTGGAAGAAGTAGGGTCGAGCGTAGAGGGCGTTGTTGTCGTGGTACCAGAAGGCCGAACCGCGAATTTTGTTGGTCCCGGACTTGGTGGCGACCGTTACGGCAGCGCCGCCGGCCATGCCCTGTTCGGCGTCAAAGGACGACGTGGAGATGTTGACCGTTTCGATGGACTCGACGGGCGGGTTGTAGAGAGTGTGGTGGGGGAGCCAGATGTAGACGTTGGTGGCGCCGTCGATGCGGGTGTTGTTGTTGTTGCGGTTGGTGCCGTTGACGTTGGTGGTCAGGGAGCGGGAGGGCGAGGAGCCGGCCGAGTTTTGGAAGGCCGAGGGGGTGGCGCCGGGGACCAGATTGATCATGCTCTGGTAGTTCCGATAGTTGTTGAGGGGGAGTTCGACGATCGTCTTCGAGGCGAACTCGGCGCGGACGTCGGAACGATCCGTTTGGAGAGTGGCCGTGGTGGCGGAGACGGTGACCTGTTCGGCGAGTTGGCCGACTTCGAGCCGGATCTCCGCGCGGGTGATGTTGTTGATGGTGACGGCGATGCCGGTACGGGTGGTGGTACGGAAGCCCGGGGCAATAATTTTGAGGGAGTAGGTGCCGGGGCTAAGACTGGCAGCGGTGTACCGGCCTTGTTCGTCCGCCTTGATCTCGCGGGTGGCGCTGGTGCCGGAATTCGTGAGGCTAATGGCGGCGTTGGGAACGACGGCACCGGATGGGTCTTCAATGGTTCCGACGATAGAACCGTAGAGGACTTGAGAGAAGGCCGTTTGGTGCGTGGCCAGAAGAATCGCCAGAGCGATGGGGAGAGAAAATCGGGTCATTAAGGAGACTCCTGAAAAGTTGGGGTCGGCGCGGACCGAATGTTCCTTGAGTAAACCACATTGGCGGCAAAATGAAAATACGATAATTGACGGTTGACATCGATTTTCATGGCGCTGTAGAGTTTGGGGGTGAAGTTCTTATTATTCGTTCTCGCGAGCGGGGTGGTCTGGGCGGCTCCGGACGAGTTTCTGGCCAAGATCAGGCCTATTTTGACGGAACATTGTTCGAGTTGTCATAATCCGGCGAATCCTCGGAATCGGATTGATTTTTTGAAGTCGGAATCGCCGACGGATGTGGAGACGCGGCGGACGCTGTGGCGGGATGTGGCGATGCAGTTGCGGAATCGGACGATGCCGCCGGGGGTGGCGAAGATTTCCGAGGCGGATCGGATGTTGGCGGCGAATTGGATCGATGATCGGCTGCGGACGACGGGATGCGGGACGGGGGATTATGCGGGGTTTGTGGCTTCGCGGCGGCTGAACCGGCGGGAGTGGAAGAACACGATTCGGGATTTGTTTGGGCTGGATGTGGTGGCGCCGGATCTGTTTCCGGCTGACGAGGCGGGCGGGGCGGGGTTCGATACGAATGGGGAGACGTTGTACGTGCCGCCGATGATGCTGGAGCGTTATATGGAGGCGGCGACGCACGTGCTGGACCGGATTGTGGTGACGCCTGCGTTTAATCGGTTGGTGTTGTCGCATGAGATGTCGCCGGTGACGGCGGCACCGACGGGGATTAAGCCGTCGCGATTCTTGAAGCCGGGGGAGGTGTTGACGACCTCGTTTTCGGTGTTTGCGGAGGGTTCGTATTCGCTGCGGGTTTCGGTGGAGCGGCCGAAGCTGACGCCGTTCACAATGAAAGTGTTGGTGGACGGTGTGGCGGCGGGGTCGGTTTCGTACGCGCGAGATTCCGGGGGCGGGGCGACGGCGCGGGTGGTGACGGCGACCTTGGCAAGGGGAGCGCATACGGTGACGGTGGAGAATGGCTCGGAGCGGATTGAGTTTTACAGCCTGACGGTGGACCAGCGGCCGACGGAGGTGACGTCGGAGAAGCGGGCGTTGCATTTTCGTTTGCTGGGGCTGGAGGTGGGGCAATCGCCGGTGGATAAGCGGACGGCGGCGCGGCGGATTTTGGCTCGGTTGTTGCCGCGGGCGTATCGGGGGCGGGTGGCGGCGGAAGACATTGAACGGTTG
>CANNLB010000215.1 GCA_947505565.1 Acidobacteriota bacterium
TCGGCACCAACCCCATAGTTGGTGTCATAAATGGCTACTTTGCTTGCCCCGATCACGGAAAATGAGTCGCCGGTCACGACGATTGCCGTCGCCTCGTCCAGCCCGATCCCGAGCAACTCGGGCTTCAGCGAGATCACCGGCACCAAGTCATTCTCCCGGTGCCGCGCAATTAAATGCTGATCGATCGCCACGTTCCGCAGAAACCCAAACCCTTCCTCGTATCCCTTGGCCATCATGATCGTATTCCCTTCCCGCGCTCCTCTGACCAAGTAACTCCCTTGGATCGTCGCTCCCGCGCTCGTTCCGGCGATGACGCCACCTCGCTCGAGTACGTTATCCAGTTCCTTTGCCGTCTTCGTTCCCAAGTAACTATCCACCAATCGCCATTGCCGCCCGCCGTCGATCCAAACCCCTTTCGCCGTCTTCAGCGCAGCGACAAACTCCGCCGAATCGGCCACCTTCCGGTCGTTCGTATGCAAATGCACGAGGTGCGTAAACCCATGCCGCTTCAGCGCATGGTGCTCGAGGGGCGGCACAACTTCCCCCGCTGTCGGAACTACTACAATCTGAGCATCCAAGCCACCGGCCAATGCCGCAAAGCGGTCCAGAATCGCCTGGCCCACGGCCCCTCCCCCGATCACAATCAGATGCCCTTTCGCCGGACCGGAACCGGGGCTGTGGTTCGCGGCATTCGTCACAGGCTGCGCCCCCAGCGCAACGCCAAACAGGCTCAGGAAAAGCAGACGCATAGTGCGATCATAACAAGCATGTTCTCCGCCCGGTTACCCTGGAACACCCCGTCCAACGCGCTCTCACGCCGCGCCGAGGAACTCCGCGGCCAATACCTCGACCTCACCGAATCGAACCCCACCAAGGTCGGGCTCCACTACGACTCCGAACGCATTCTCGCGGCCTTCCAGCACCCCGAAATCCTGACGTACTCGCCTGAAGCCGCCGGCCTACCGCTCGCCCTGGAAACCACCCGCGCCCATTTTATGACCGCTTCGACCAGCGAGAGCTACTCCTGGCTGTTCAAGCTCCTGTGCGACCCGGGCGACGAAGTCATCGCCCCCCGCCCCTCGTACCCTCTATTTGAGCTTCTAGCAGGCCTGGAAGGCGTCCGCGTGAGGCAATACCCGCTCCGT
This sequence comes from Acidobacteriota bacterium, assembly GCA_947505565.1. Lineage (GTDB taxonomy): Bacteria > Acidobacteriota > Terriglobia > Bryobacterales > Bryobacteraceae. Next base: position 1,146 of record CANNLB010000215.1, read on the forward strand.
TATGCCGAGGGCTGGTTTATTGACCACGAGGCCCTGAGGGCCGAAATCACCCCTCGCACCAAGGCCATTCTCGTCGTCCACCCCAATAACCCCACCGGTTCGTTCGTCTCTGCCGCCGAACTCGACCAGCTTACCGCCTGCGGCCTGCCCATCATCTCCGACGAGGTCTTTGCGGGGTACGCGCTTGCACCCAACCCACTTCCGACCCTGGGCGAGAATGGCCGCGTCCTGACCTTTGTCCTCGACGGGCTTTCCAAATCGGCCGGTCTGCCGCAGATGAAGGCCGGCTGGATCCGCGTCTCCGGCCCTGGGGCCGCCGAAGCCCGCCACCGGCTTGAACTCATCGCGGATACCTACCTGTCCATCTCGACGCCGGTCCAATGGGCGCTCCCGGAGCTGATCGCGGCCGGGGTCCAAACCCAGATCATGGAGCGGATTCAAACCAATCGACAGCGGCTTCCCTCCGCGCTACGCATCGACGGCGGCTGGTGCGCCATCCTCCGGATGCCCGCCAGCCGAACGGACGAAGAGTGGGCGATGCATCTGTTGGAACAACAACGGGTCCTTGTCCAGCCCGGGTATTTCTTCGATCTCGAGGGCGGCCCGTACCTGGTGGTGAGCTTACTCACCGAACCAGGTACGTTCGCCGAAGGCATGCGCCGCCTTACTGTTTGATGACCGTGCCATCCTTGCGACGCACTTCACCCCAGCCACCGTTGAGAGTTTTCTTCTCCCCGGTTTCGCCGAAGCCGAACGGGTACTTCGCGGCGGCCTTCTCGTTGACTTCGATGCCCCAGCCCGGTTTCTCATTCGCGTACAGATAGCCGTTCTTCATCTCCGGGCAACCGTCGAACACCTCGCGAACGCGTTCACTGAACGGGCTGTATTCCTGAATACCGAAGTTGTAGCTGACGAGGTCGAGCGTCACGTTGGCCGCATGACCGATCGGGCTCACATCGCCGGGACCGTGCCAAGCCGTCTTGACGCCGTGGATCTCGCCCAGAATGGCGATCTTTCGGCAGGGCGTCAAACCGCCGGCCTGCGAAACGTGGACGCGGATGTAGTCGATGAGCTTTTCGGTGATTAGCGGGCTCCACTCGTGCGGACTGTTGAACAATTCGCCCATCGCGATCGGGGTGGTGCACTGTTGCCGCATCAACCGGAACCAGGCGATATCTTCCGGGCTCAACGGATCTTCAAAGAAGAAAAGTTTGAACTTCTCGACGTCCTTGGCCATTTGCAACGCTTGGATCGGGCTCACCCGTTCATGCACATCGTGGCAGAGTTCGAGCTCTTCGGGAAGCTCTTTGCGACAGGCTTCAAACAGTTTCAACGTGCGACGAATATAGACCGCCGGCTCATAAACGGGGCCGGTGTGCAAAGCTTGGATCTTCGTATCGGTACGTCCACCCGACCCGTAAGCGGCCATCCCCGGAATGCCAACCTGCACCCGCACATGCCGGAAGCCCTGGTCCATGTACTTGCGCACGCTATCGATCACCTGCGGAATCTCGTTGCCGCTGGCGTGGCCGTAGCAATCGGCCGCCTCGCGCAATTTCCCGCCCAGCAACTGGTACACCGGCATATTCGCCTGACGACCCTTGATGTCCCACAATGCCTGGTCGACTCCGCTGATCGCGTTGTTCAATACCGGCCCGTTCCGCCAGTACGATGAGTTGTAGCAAGCCTGCCAAATGTCGTCGATCCGGTCCGCCGGCTTGCCAATCAGAAACGGCTTCAAATAGCGGTTCACCGCCTCTACGACTAGGTCCGCCCGCTGGGTAAACGTTGCGCAGCCATAGCCATAAAGACCATCCTGATCGGTGGTGATTTTCACGATCGGCAGGCGGAGCCCGCCTGGGGCGGTAGCGATCACGCTGACGTCTTTAATCTTGGGCGAAGGTAACCCACGGACGGCCTTGGCGGCTTTCTCCTGGGCAGCCACGTGGCGGGCAGGTAGTGCTGCGGCAGCAAGGCCAAGCAGTTGACGGCGATTCATTGTTTCTCCTCAATCATGCGCTTCAGGCTATCCAGTTGTTTCTTCAACCGTCCTTCCCGCGCAGCAAGCATTACAACATAAATCGCAAGCAGGCCCCAGGCCGTAGCCAGGCCCCAAAACATAAACTGTATATTCCGATCGTCCATTTCCGTCCCGTTAGATCGCGTGAGCCCGACGGCGGAGGCCGTCGATTTGACGTTGCATTTCTTCCTGGTTCAGACGAATGATGACCATTAAGACGGCCAAGGTCGCCAGTGCCAGAAAATTCATGTAGAGCATATTCTCCATCACCGGATCGATCAACTGTTTGCCCGTGCGGATGCTCAAGACCGGCCCCGGGTGCTGCGTCCGCCACCACTCGATCGCCTTGTAGGTAATCGCCACCGACACAAACGCGAAAATCGACAGCACCGCCGAGTTTTTTGCCCGCTCGGTGGGGTCGTCGATCGCTTGTCGGAGCATCAGGTAGCCGAAATAGACGAGCCAGCAGATCAGCGCCCACGTCAGTCGCGCGTCCCACGCCCACCAGATGCCCCAACTGATGCGCCCCCAAATCATACCTGTTATCAAATTTACCGCCGCAAACGCCAGGCCGACCTCGGTGGCCGACATCGCGATCGCGTCATAGCGCAGGTTCTTCTTGATCAGGTACATCGAACTGGCCACGAGCGCAGTGATGTAGCAGAGAATGGCGGCAAAGAACGCCGGCAAATGGTAGTAAAAAATGCGGTAGACCGGCCCCTGCTCCATCTCGTCCGGGAGATTGAACAGAATGATATAGAGGTTGCGCAGCAGCAGCATTCCGACCAGCGCGCCCAAACCGAGTCGTATATTTTTCGCCATATCAGTTCACCTTACAAGAATCGTCTCGACCAAAGCCAGCGATAGAACCGTAAAAATGATATCGAAACCAATCAGCAGCCGCAGCCAAACCATGTCGTTTCCGGCAATCGCGTTGCCCGCGAGCAGAATCGTCGTCAGCCGCATGGCCGCCATCAACGCCGGCAGCATCAACGGGTAAAGCAGCATTGGCAGCATCAACTCGCGCAGGCTTAGGTTCACCGTTAACGCGCTGAAGAGGGTACCCAGAATCGTCATGCCCCAAGTCCCCAACGCAAAGATCCCCAGCAGCGGCAGCGCCTGCGGAGTCCATGTTATATCGTAGAAAATGCCGAAGATCGGCAGGCAGATCACTTCGATCGTCATCAACAAAACGAAGCTCGCCACGGTCTTGCCCAGAAACAGTTGCGCGCCGGACACCGGGCTGGCAATCAGCACCTCCAGACAATCGTTGGGCAGTTCCCGCGCGAAGCTCCGGTTCAAGATCAGCGCCCCGGCGAAGGCAAAGACGAGCCAAAGCAATCCGCCCGAAAACTCCGCCACCGCCTCGCTCGACGGGTCGAACGCAAAACTAAACAAAAGTAAAATTACCACCGCAAACGAAAGCGACGCGTTCAACGATTCCTTCGTCCGCAGTTCACTCCGTAGATCCTTCGCGGCTATCTGCAAAAACACCATTCAGGCAGCTCCAAACGTGCGGTAGACGTAGGTCGGGTCGGCCAGCATCTCCGCTGACCGAACCCCAAAATGGACCAACTTCCCGCGTTCAATTAACGCCACGTGCGTCGCCAACTCCATCGCCTCCCGCAGTTGGTGCGTGGACATGATGATTGTCCGCCCGGCCGCTTTCGCCTCGGCCAGCAATCCCTGCAAGAGTGCGATCGCCCGGTCGTCGAGGGCCGTAAACGGCTCGTCCAGGATGAGGAGCGCCGGGTCATGGAGAAACGCCCGCGCCACGGCCAACCGCTGCCGCATGCCCCGGGAGAACTCGCGGACCGGAGCGTTGGCGACATGGGCGAGTTGCGTCCGCTCCAGCCAATGCCGCGCCACGGACGCCGAAACCCCGTAAAGCTGGGCGAAAATCGTCAAATTCTCAATCGCCGTCAGCTCGTCATAGACGCCGATGCCGTGTCCGAGCAGCCCGATCCGGCGCCGGGCTGAGGCCTGTCGCGGGGAATCGCCGAACAGCCGCACTTCGCCCTGTGCCGCGCCGGATAGGCCAGCCAGAATCTTCAGCATGGTTGTCTTCCCCGCCCCGTTCCGACCAATCAGCGCCAAACATTCCCCGCCGTTCAGCGAAAAAGTGACGTCGTGCAAAGCCGGATAGTCCCCAAAATATTTGCAGACATGATCAACGGCCAGGACCGGTTCGGGCATTTAGCGCTTGGGCTCCTGGGCCCTGTACAACAACACAAACCCAATGCCCATGATCGCGAACATCAAACCCACAATCCAGTACAAACGGTCGTGAATCCGAGGGTTTACCTGGCTGATGCTCGGTCCTCGGCTCTCTTCCTCACCACCCCCACCACCCCCACTGCTGAGTTCGCCCTGCCCGCTCAACTTCAGATCAACATCCTGCGTCGACAGCTCGAAAATGCTCGCCTGCGTCCGTGGCTCTTTCCCTTTGTCGACGAGGCCGGCGCCGGTGACGGTAACGCCATTCGGTGCGGCGATCATGCTCTGCTCGGCCTTGACTAAAAATTTGGTCTTGAAGCTCGTAGCATCGGCGAGGGTGTAAGAAAGGTCGATCCGCGTTTCGCCCGGTTTGATCGGAAAGTCGAGCTTGTACACATTCGCCGTCCCGGTTTTCTCCGCCGCT
>CANNLB010000216.1 GCA_947505565.1 Acidobacteriota bacterium
TCCCGCTGTTTCAGATAGATCGAGTTTTCGGGCCATACGAGGTCGCCCGGCAACGCGGCAGTCACATCATCCTGACGAAGTCAGGTTCACCGGTGACGCTATCAATCCCCGATCACGACGACGTCGCCAGAGGGACTCTACGCTAGGATCGCCTGAATCGGTCCCGTGCCCTCTTCAATCATATGCAGCGGGCGGCCGTTGACGACGACGCTCATGCGCTTGTAGTCCAGGCCCATCTGCTTTAGAACCGTGGCGTGGAGGTCCGTAACGTACTGGCGGTTCTCCACGGCTTTGTAGCCGATCTCATCGGTGGCGCCGTGGACCACGCCACCCTTCACGCCGCCGCCGGCCAGCCAGCAGGTGAAGCCCTGCGGGTTGTGGTCGCGGCCGACATTGTTCTGCGAATAGGGCGTGCGGCCGAACTCGGTGGCCCAGACAATCATGGTGCTGTCGAACATGCCGCGCTGCTTCAGGTCGCGGATCAGTCCGGCGATCGGTTTGTCGGTCTGGCGGGCGAGCGGGGCGTGGTCGGCCACATCGTCGTGGGAATCCCACTTGCCGTTGCCGCCGCCGGCGCCGCCGTGGCACACCTGAATGAAGCGAACGCCGCGTTCGGCGAGCCGGCGAGCGAGCAGCATCTGACGGCCGAACTCGTCGGTTTCCGGTTCGTCGACGCCGTACATTTTGCGGACGTGCTCGGGTTCACTTTTGAAGTCGACAAGCTCCGGGCCAGCCATTTGCAGCGTGCCGGCGAGTTCGTAGCCGCGAACACGGGCGACGACCTCGGCGTCGATCGCGTGCTGCTCATGGAACTCGCGGTTCAGGCGCGCGAGCGTCTCCATCTGGCGGTCGCGTTCGGCGCGGCTGATGCCGGGCTGCAGCTTCAGGTTGGCCAGCGGCGTTTCGCCGGCCTGGAACGGCGTGGCGCTCTCCTGGCCGCCGAGGTAGCCGCCGGTGAGTTGCGCCGGGGAGGAGGGCTTGCCCATGTTGACGAAGGTGGGCAGGTTTTTATTGGCCGAACCGAGGGCGTAGCTGGCCCAGGCGCCCATGGCGGGATGGTCGAAGATGCGGTTGCGATGGCTGGTGGACATCTCCCAGCAGGCGGGGAAGTGGCCCACTTCGTGGCAGTACATGGAGCGGACCAGCGCTATGTCATCAATGACGCCGCCGATGTGCGGGAACCACTCGCAAACCTGCGTGCCGGACTTGCCGTAGCGCGTCCAAACGCGGGGGCAGTGGAGCACGGGGCGGAGTTGCGGCTTGCCGTTGTTGGAGTTCATGGTCTCCAGCATTTTGCCGGCCCACTTGTTGTCCTTGGGGTCGAAGGTATCCATGGCGCTGACGCCGCCGCACATGAACAGGAAGATCACCGACTTCACCTTCGGGGGGAAGTGCGGCCCCTGGCCAGCGCGAAGAAACTTTTCGTCTTCGGCCCACAGGCAACTGAGTGCCGCGCCGGACATGCCGAACGACATGCGGCGGAGGAAGGAGCGGCGGAGCACGGGGTTATTGGCGGAGGCGATCATGCTTTGCTTCCCGGGGGGTGGTTCAGGGTTCGTACGTCTTGGGACACCGTCATCTGTAACCCGGCGCTTACAGCGGTCAACACGGAGCACGTCAGCGGGGACCTCGCTTGCAGCGTGTCCCGGCGGGAAGCGGGTTGCATGTCGAGCGCTCTGGCGGCGGCGGTTCCCAATGGAAGTGCCGTGGTTTGGGAGTCGCCGGCTCTGCAGTGAGCCTTGATTCTTGCGGAGGCGATCATGGCAGGAAGACGAACTCGCTGAGGTTTAGAAGCATCCAGGCGAAGCCGGTGAGCTGAGTTGGTTCCGCTTTTTGCAGATAGGACAGGGCGGCGTCGCGTTCGCTGGCCGATGGCGGGCGGCCCAGGGCGAGCTTGTAGCCGTAGTCGACCTTGGCGGCGGGGCTGGGTCCGGCTTCGCGGTAGAAACGTTCGGCGAGGTCGCGGGAGGCGCTTTGCGGCAGCGCGCCGTTTAACATGTAGAGCACTTGCGGGGCCGTGATGCTGCGTTCGCGGCGGGCGCAGGGGGCGTGGCCGTCCTCGCTGTCAAAGGTCGCTAGAAAGGAGGGCATCATGTTCATGGACGAGTCCGAACCACGGCCCATGTAGATGCCGCGGCGGTTATCGCGCTTGTCAAAGTAACCGGTCATCTGGGCGCTCATCACACGGCGTTCGTTGATGTCTTCGGCGCGGAAGGACTGGCCGCCGATGGCGGTATCGAGCGTGCCGGCGGCGGCGAGCATGGAGTCGCGAATGGCCTCGGCTTCCAGGCGGCGGACGGGGAACTTCCAGAGGTGTTTGTTCCCCGGGTCGATCGGCTCGTTGTGGGATCGCAGCTCAGGTGTGGCGAGGGAGCTTTGTTGATAGAGGTCCGAGGTCACGATGAGGCGGTGCATGGCTTTCATGCTGTACTTGCGAGCGGTGAACTCGCTGGCGAGCCAGTCGAGCAGTTCGGGATTCGTCGGCATCTGGCCAGTACGGCCGAAGTCGCTGGGAGTGGTGACAATGCCATCGCCGAAATGCCACTGCCAGAGGCGGTTAACGGCGACGCGGGCGAAGAGGGGATTATCGGGCGCGGTGAGCCAGCCGAGAAAAGCCTGGCGGCGGTCGCCTTTCATCTCCAGATCCTTTGGCGCGAAGGGGAAGCCGGGCTGGACTTCGACGCCCTTCTTGGCGCGGTCACCGCCGATGTAGACGTGGCTTGTTCGGGCGGCCCGTTCGCCGTCGGCGCGCACGCTCCAGAAGGCGGGCAGCGTCGGCGGTTCGCGACGGAGTTCGGTCTGGCCGCGGCGAATCCACTCATACCGCACGGTTTCATCGGGCTTCATGACATCGCGGAACTTCCGGGCGTCCGGCGTCACCACGGTTTGGTACTGCTTGACGACGGCTTGTTCGGCGGCTGTCCGCGCGGCTGGCTCCTTGCGGAAGACCGCGGCGACTTCGGGCGGCAGGAAGGTCATCCGCTCTTCGAAGATCTGCTTCTCGTAGGGCCGGGTGATGAAATCCAGGCGCGCCTGAATCGCGTCCTGGTCGGCGCGCCATTTGGCGAGCACGTCTTCGTGGCGGAGGATCTCGTCGGCGGTGGCGAGGTTGCGTTTGTCGGGGAGCAGCGGATCGAAGAGCGCCTTCATCGCATAGTAGTCGCGCTGCAGGATGGGGTCGTACATGTGGTCATGGCACTTGGCGCAGCCGGTGGTCATGGCCATGAAGGCGGCGGATACCTTTTCGACGGCGGCGAAGGCGACGTCTTCGGCGGGATCGACGGGGGAGTGGGCGGCGCGGGAGAGGAAGCCCGTCGCAAAGAAGTCGTCGGCGCGGCTGGAAAGGTCGCCAGCGATGTGGGCGCGCGTGAACTGGTCGTAGGGCAGGTCGCGATTGAGGGCGCGGATCACCCAGTCACGCCAGTGATGAATGCCGCGTTCGGCGAGCATGCCTTCATCGACGTCGGCATAGCCCAGAATGTCGAGCCAGTGGCGGGCGTAGCGGACTCCGTGCTGGGGATCGGCGAGCAGGCGGTCGACGACCTTGGTGTAAGCATCGGGAGCGTTGTCGGCGAGGAAGGCGTCGACTTCGGTCGGTGTGGGCGGAAGGCCGGTCAAATCGAGATGGACCCGGCGGAGGAGAGTGGCTTTGCCGGCGCGGGGAGCGGGCCGTAAGCCCTTCTGCGCGTGCTTGCGGGCCATCAGCGCGTCAATGGGATTGCGGTCCTGGCCTTGGATGTCCGGGCGCACCACGGGACGCAGGGACCATAGCTGGGGCTTCGGCTTGGTCTCCTGCCCACTTATGGCGAGCGCCGCGAGCAGCAGCGCCAGCGGAGCTATGCGCTTAGGACTCATATATTAAAAGCTTAACTTTAATCCGAGCTGGATGTTGCGCGGCTGGTTCGCCTGGCTGAGCAACTGCGTGTAGGTGGGACTGGTGATGCCGGTGTTCAAGCCGCCAAAATAGACGCGGTTGAAGGCGTTGATCATCTCCAGCCGGAACTGGAGCTTGACGCGTTCGCTGTAGACGGTGGTGTTCTTGATGAACCCCATGTCCCAGTTGTTGATCGCCGGGCCGCGCAGCCCGCTCCAGAAGTAGGGATTGCGCCGCGCGGTGAACGCCGGGAGCACGGTCATGGAGGCGCCGTTGAACCAGTTACCGATGGTGGGATTGTCGAGCTTCGGGCTGACTCCGGTGGCGATCGCCGCGGGGAGCGCCACGGCAGCGCCGGTCTGGTAGATGTACATGGCGCTCCACTGCCAGCCGCCGATCAGCTTGTTGACCGCGGTCATCCCCGAGGCCATCTTGCCCTTGCCAAACGGCAGTTCGTAGATGATGCCCGAGGAGAATCGATGGGGGTTATCGAACTGGCCGATCATTTTCGCTGGCGCCGGATCGCTCGGCTCGATGTACCGCAACCGTTCGATCTGCTTGGAGAAGGTGTAGGCAAACTGAATCATTGCCCCGCCCGCGAAGCGCTGGGTGCCGCTGATCTGCAGCGAATGGTAGTTGCTGGTGCCGCCGGGGGTCCGGTTCAGATTGATATTGCCGAAAGAGGGGTACGGGTTCAGCAACTGCGCCACGGTCACGGTTGACGTCGCCAGGGGGCTGGGCACTGGAATCAGGCCCAGGAAAGGATTTGGCACCCGCACGTTCAGCCGCGCGCCCAGGTTGTAGAAACCCTGATCGAAAGTTCCGCCGTTTCCGTTCCAGCCAGCGTTGATCACTTTGCCGGCGTCGCCGGCGCCCGTGCTGGTAATCAGATTCGGAGCGCGCTGACCAACGTAGTTCACCTCAAACTGCAGGTTCCGCCGCACCTCGTGCTGGAATCCGAAACTCCACCGATCGCTGCGGAGGTTCTTCCGATCGTAGTCATAGGGCGACAGAGTCTGCCCGAGCAGTGTGCGCAGGCCGAGGCTGGAACCAGTCGGCTGCACGAGGCCATTCGGGAAGGGATTGCCAAGCGTGTCGGCGGGAGTGAGGCCTCCATCGAGGGTGGTGACCATGTCCGTCTGCGCGGAGAAGCCGGTGGCATTGACGAAGGGCTGCCACCAACCGGAATAGAAAATCCCAAAACCGGTGCGGATTACGGTGCGGGGGAGAACGCGATAGGCCAGACCGATGCGGGGCTGCCAGTTGGTCTTATCGGCGACGACGTTCCGCCGGTTGTCCTTGGTGGCGAAGAACAGCCCGCCGCGCACGTTGAAGTTCGCCGGCGGGATCTCGGCTATCGGGTTGCGCGCGTAGGCGGCCTTGGCGGCCGCTTCAATAGGATTGGAGACGTTGAGGTTGAAGCCAAAATTGTTCTGGTCATATCGTTCGGTGATGCCGAGCATGAGGTCGTACCGGAGGCCGAGGTTCAGACTCAATTTGGAGGTGACCTTGTAGTCATCCTGGAAATACCAGCCGTAAAAAGGGCTCTGCGGCGTGGTGGCGGCGCGGAGGTTCAGGAGGCCGCTAAGGGGAGTTCCCAACAGGAAACTGGCGATTCCATTGCCCAGATTGTTGCCGGGTGTGAACGCGCTGGGCTGGGTAAACGCGCGGTCAAAGTTATACTCCCCGCCCGGCCGCGCGGCGCCTTGTGAGTTGTTCTGCTTCACCTGACTCTGGAAGCCAAACTTCATGTTGTGGCTGCCCCAGTTCTTCGACGCTCCGACGTTCACGGAGAAGGTGTTGGTGTGTTCGTACCAGCGACCCTCCGAGGCTCCGATGTAGTAGCTGTCGGCGATGTTGAAGCGCGGAAATATGTTCTGCTGCATCTGGCCCACGAGCGATTGAGGGATCCCGATGGTCGTT
>CANNLB010000217.1 GCA_947505565.1 Acidobacteriota bacterium
GTGGAGGCACTTTTGTTCGAGCAGGGTAGCAACATCTTCCCGCGCGAACAACGCGAGTGCGAACCCGAAGCCAAAGCAGAGCCGAGTCATAGCCGGTATCCTATCATTTACTGGCGAAGGTGTCGCGCTGTCGGGAATGGTGTCGGGAATGGTGACTGGCAGGTCGTAGCGGCTGCGGATGAGCGCGGCAAGGGCTTCCTGTTGGGCTGGCTCCCCGTGGACGAGGAAGACGAGCTTCAGCCCTTTGGAGATCGGCCCCATCCAGGCGAGTAACTTGCTTTGGCTGGCATGGCCGGAAAGTTCGTTGATCTTGACGATTTCGGCGCGGACGCGGTACGGTTCGCCGAGGATATTCACCTCCTTCTGGCCGTTGAGGAGTTTTCGGCCGAGCGAATTGGCGGCTTGGAAGCCGGTGATGAGAACGTTGTTCGCGAGGTTGTGTGAGACACTTCCGGCCTCCGCCATGCCGGAAGCTGAGATCATGATGCAGGGCCTGCGCAGTGAGTTCAGGGCCTTGGATTCTTCGACGTCGCGGATGTAAGAGAGGCGGCGGAAGCCGAAGGGGTTGTCGTGGGCCGCCAGGAACTGGGCCGCTTCGCTGTCGTAGCACGCGGTGTGTTCGCGGAAGATTTCGGTGACATGCGTAGGCAAGGGACTATCGACGAAGACGGGGATATCAGGAATTTGCCGTTCAAGGACGAGTGCGTTGATCATCATCACGATCTGCTGCGTGCGTCCCACGGGGAAGGTGGGGGCGATGATTTTGCCGCCGCGCTGGGCGGTGCGATTGATGGCTTCGGCAAGCTTGGCCTTGGCCTACTCGATCGGTTGATGGAGACGGTCGCCGCACGTGCTTTCGAGGATGAGGAAGTCGGCGGCGTAGGGCGGTTCGGGATCGCGAATGATGGGGAGGTTCTTGCGGCCAATGTCGCCGGAAAAGAGCAGGCGGGGCGACCTTCACGAACGGCGAGCCGAACATTTGGTCGGCTTCGTAGGCCGTGTAGCTGATGTCGCCCGTGACGATGGCTGAATGTGCCGCGGCATCGAGCGGAACAGCGGGAAGGTAGCGTTGGCGACGGTGTAGATGGGTTCGACTTCGCCGTCTGGGCAATCGGGCTGGAGGCGGCCAGCATGGATTGGCAAAGGTCGACCGTGGCGCCGGTTGCGTAGATAGGCCCGCAAAAACCTTTTTGCGCGAGTTTGGGCAGCTTGCCACTGTGGTCGATGTGAGCGTGGAAGAGGATAACCGCGTCGACTTCGGCAGGCGGAAACGCAAACCAACGATTTTTTTCATTCGCCTCGGCGCGTTTACCTTGGAAGAATCCGCAGTCAAGCAGGACTCGCTTGCCGCCGAATTGGATCTCGTGGGATGAACCCGTGACCGTGCGGCAAGCACCGCGAAAAGTAATCTGCATGGATACTGGTATTCTGATTTGTCCCCCATGCTTCGTTTGCTTCCCTGGGCATTGTTGCTCACCGCCTTGCTGCCTTCTGCTTGGTTTGCATTTTCGGCTCGAGAATTGCCGCAACTTGGCTCTTTGACCGAGGACAGTCTCTATGGCAGTGCCGGACTTTCGCTGGCCGATGGCCGAGGCTATCGGTTGGTCAGCGTGCCGGGCGAACCAGCGCAAACCCGCGTGCCCCCCCTGTTTCCAGCTTATTTGGCCCCGTTTTCGCACAATCGCATCTTGTTGAGTTGGATGCTCTGGGTGCTGGCACCGACTACCCTGGCGCTCGTCTTCTTCTGGGCCCGGCAACGGGGATGGCAGCGTTGGCAGGCGGCATTGTTGTGTGTGCTGTTGGGATCGAACGTATCTTTCGTCTTGGCGAGTGCCAGCCTGCTGCCGGACTTATTGACTCTAGCGCTACTGCTGGCGGCGGTCTATGCCCTGGAACAAGATAGCCGGGCGGCGGCGGTACTCGCGGCCATTGCGGCATCGGCTGCGTACCTGACAGCGGTCTCGCTGTTGGTCCCCTTGTCGGCGATGATCCCGTTGTTACTGATTCGCCGACGCTACCTCCAGGGCGCTATTTTTTCCGCGGGATTGCTCGGCACGGCGTGGTGGTGGCGGTCGTTTGTTGAAGCGCATGCGGACCCGTCGGCGCAAGGATTGGCGAGCTGGTATTTGAACGCCCCGTCGAAGTCGAGCTTTGAGTTTGTCGCCGGGAACCTCGGGGCCGTGGCTGAGCCGGGACTGCTGGTGGTGACTTTAGTGGCGGCTTATGGTTGGTATCGGATTCGGTCCGTGAGCGTGTATCCGGCGTTTGGACTGGCCTACGTGGTGGCGATGTTGTTGAGTCAGGAGTTGCCGCAGGCTCGCGCGTTGCTGCCCATCTTGCCGTTGTTGCTGGCAGGCTTCGTGATGGGGTTGGCAGCCTTACCGCGTTTTGCGATCGCGGCGACGGTGGTGGCGGTAGTCGTACTCGTCGGTCGCAGCGGGCTTCCGCTGCGGGCGGCGTACGATGATCTGGAGCGTTTCAGGGCATTTCAACCGTTGCGTAGTCAGGTGTACTTTTGGATTGATGCCAACACCCCGGCCAGCGCCCGCTTCCTGGCGAGCGACGATGCCACGTTGCACACCGTGACCCATCGCCACGGCTTCAGTCTGCATCCTTCGACGCGGCTTTCGAGGGTGGCGTTGATCGGGTTCTTCGGGAATGCGCCCGCATTCGCGCGGGCTGAGGGACTCGACTATATCCTAATTACCCCATATGACTACTACCCTTTGCTTACGGCGGTCGAGCGCCTCCAGGTGCAGGCGCAGATCGAGGCGGACCCTGCCTATCAGACGGTTTACGCACACGACGGCGTCATGGTCAAACGGAAGCGGTTTTGAAATAAACGATGATGGAAGAGTGATAGCGCAGACTCTTTCCCTCCTGTTAACCTCCCTTTTAGCCGTTGAACTTTTTGCCCAACCGAAGCCCGTGACTTTGGAAGTTGTTGCGCGGACGAACCCCAATATGGACGGGGTCCCCAATTGGGCGCCTTCCGGTGACCGCTTTCTGGCCGTCGATCAAAAGGCCCTGATGTTGTACGACTGTGCGACGGGGCAGCGGACGGAGTTGGCCAATTTGAATGACATCGAGGGCAAGGCGACAGAGCGGCCGAGCAATAAGCCCTTCGGATGGCAGAACCGGCGCGTGGCGGGGAGTCGGCCGGAGTGGTCGAATGACGGGCAACGGCTTTTAGTCTCGACGGGCGGCGATCTGTTCGTCCTGGCGGTCGTTTCTAAAGAATGGACGCAGTTGACGGCGACCGTCGATACCGAAGAAGACGCCCATTTGTCGCCCGACGGTCGCATGGTGGGCTTTCGGCGAGGGAACGATCTCTACGTGATGGATGTGAGCACTCGACGCGAACATCGGCTGACGACCAGTGGCAGTGAGACGGTTTGGAACGGGAAGCTCGACTGGGTGTATCCAGAGGAGTTGGACCTGGGTCGCGCGTGGTGGTGGTCACCGGACTCGAAATCGATCGCTTATTTGCAGTTTGACGTGGGGACGGAGATGATTCACCCGCACGTGGATTCGCAGCCGATTCAAGCGGTGCTGGAGCCGCAGCGTTTTCCCAAGGCGGGGACTCCGAACGCGAGCGTGAAGCTGGGCGTGGTGGCGGCGCGGGGCGGTAAGTCGCGTTGGATGGGGTTGGGGCCGACGATAGATACGCTCCTAGCGCGCGTGGCTTGGCTCCCATCGAGCCAGCAGTTGGCCGTCCAGCGCTTCAGCCGGGTGCAGGATCGGTTGGAACTGCTAACGGCTGACGGAGCCAATGGGCGGGTGAAAACTCTCCTCGAAGAAAAAGACCCGGCGTGGGTGAACCTGCATGACTTACTCCGGTTTCTGCCCGATGGCCGATTCCTCTGGGCTAGCGAACGGTCGGGGTTTCGGCATCTCTACCTCTATTCGGCGCAGGGTCAGATGGAACGTCAATTGACCTCCGGCGATTGGGAGGTGAACGTGGTGGATGGGGTCGATGCCCAAAACATTTACTTCACCGCAACGAAGGAGAGTCCGCTCGAACGGCATTTGTATCGCGTGCCGCTGGCCGGCGGAGAGATCGTTCGGCTGACAAAAACGGCAGGGACCAATTCGGTTTCGATGAGCCCTACAGCGGCCTACTATACGAATTCGCACTCGAGCTTGACCTCGCCGCCGCAGCGTACGTTGCATCGCGGCTCTGGCGAGCAGTTGGCGGTGTTGACTCCGGCGAGTACGTCCGTGATGACCGAATATGCCTTGCAGCCCGTCGAGCCGGTGCAGTTCGAGGCCGACGGGAATAAGTTTTATGGGCAGATCATCAAGCCCGTGGGGTTTGTTGCGGGGAAAAAGTACCCGGCGATCGTGATGGTTTATGGCGGGCCGCATGCGCAGACGGTACGCGATAACTGGGCGGGATTGAATTGGGAGCAGGCGTTGGCGGCGCGTGGCTTTGTGGTTTGGCGGATGGACAACCGCGGCGCGGGGGGGCGTGGGCACGCATGGGAAGCTCCTTTGCATCGCCAGTTCGGAAAGACAGAGTTGGCCGATCAACTGGCAGGCGTGAAATACCTGGTGAGTCAGGGATACGTAGACGAGAAGCGGGTGGGGATCTACGGCTGGTCCTACGGCGGCTATATGACGCTTTTCTCGCTGTTCAACGCGCCGGAGACCTTTGCCGCCGGGGTTTCGGGGGCACCGGTTACCGACTGGCGGCACTATGACACCATCTACACCGAACGGTACATGGGCCTGCCGTCCCGCAATGAGGATGGTTATAAACAGAGCTCTGCTGTCACCCACGCCGCGAAGTTGCAAGGCAAGTTGATGATCGTCCATAACTTCCAGGACGACAACGTGCTGTTTCAGAATGCCCAGCACATGATCGATGCGTTGCAGAAGGCCAACAAGCAGTTTGAACTGATGTTCTACCAACAAAAAAGTCATGGCGTCGCGGGGGCAGCGCGACGCCATTTACTCGAAACTACAACGGGCTTTTTCGAACGCAGTTTAAAGCCGTAAGGCTTACTTGCTGGTTCCCCCGCCGCCGCCGCCACGAACGCCACCGCCAGCATCGCCTCGACCGGCTGGAGCCGCCGGAGCCGCTGCCGCGCCACCACCGGCCGGAGTACCGCCACCGGGAGCCGCCATGCCCGCCCGACTGTTGACGTTATAACCGACAGCACTATCGAACCGGGGGCCGGAGATGCCGCCGCCGTTGGCGCCGGGATTCTGCACGGGCATCGCTGCCTGGATGTACTGGTTGTAGTATCGGTTCACCCGCGACGGGCTATAGTACATAAACCCGAAGGGGCTCTGGAGCATCCCGGAAAGGGGGAGGTAGGTGTACATATTGAAGTAAGGATTGTACATCCATCCGCCCTGGGAATAGCCGAGGCCCATGCCGCCATTGCCCATGCGCTCGACTGATTTGGCAGACGCAATGTTCGCCATCGCCAGCATTTCGGAGCGACGATTAGCCCAGCGATAGAGCGGGTCCGTATCGTTCTTATCAAAACGTGCGACAGAGAATGTACCGGAGGTTTCCATCACTCGGCCCTCGCGGAGAGTCGTCGCGTTTCCGCCGGCAATGACCTGCGTTTCGCCTTTGTAAACTTTTGCCCCAGTGGTGGCATCGAAGGTGATCAGAGCCATTTTGCGGAGCGCGAAGGCGGCTTCGCCGACAAGAATCGTGATCGCATGTTCTTTCGCGATTTCCGTCGCTTCGATAACCGCGGTACCCGAGGTGAGCTGAGCACGGGTGTCTTCCAGGCGGTTCGCGATCAACTTGATGGATGA
>CANNLB010000218.1 GCA_947505565.1 Acidobacteriota bacterium
CGTTGTGAAGACTCCATGCTCGAACTCCCCGCCGGTCCTGGCTACCGTCTCGAAAAAGAGATCAAGAATGTCATTACGGTGATTGCCAAAACCTGTCACTACTGGGTCGAACACATGTGGACAGCCCAGCAAAGAGAGATCGCCGCGCTGTTCACGAGACTCGCCCGAGACTTCGCGCTAATCCAACCATCCCCCGGAGACGGCGAAGCAATTGCCGACGCCATCCACCAAGCCACCGGCCTCCTGCCATCAGCCCATCACTACCCCGGCTGGCTAGGCTTCGAGTGCGTCGACGTCCCCACCGCCATCTGGATGATGCGAGCCTTGGTCGTCAGCAACGTCCTCGCCCGTCGCGAAGAAACCGTCCTGTTCGTTCCCGTCCATTCCAACGGCGAAGCCGTCATCCAAACCGTAGTTCAAGTTCACAGCCTCGCCCTCGGTCACGTTACTTCTTCGACGCCTCAAGTAAAAAGTTAGGAGTGGGCGTCGAAACGATCCGATCCAACCGGAAGCCATTCGCGTCCAACGACTCCCGCCACTCCCGCTCGCTACGATCCTTGCCGCCGCAGAAGACCATCGTATTGATGACCATGTTTCATTCGAGCATCCCGCGACTTCGCATCGTCTTCCGGCACCATCGCTTGAAACAGCGCCAGCTTCGCGTACGGAGGCATGGCTCGGTGGACCGATGGTAGAATCCTTGCCGCTTGCTCATCAAGAACAAAAGCCAATTGCCGGTCGAGGCGAGTCATAGGCAAACGTTATAGGCTGACCCAAAACCCGCAACGACGTCCGGACTAGGGGCAAAACTGTCACCTCCCAGGCGATCACGAGGCAATTCAGGCCCGTTGCATGCGAAAGTAAGTTGATCCATGGTGATGACGAAAAACAAAGGCGCACTGAAAATCGCAGCACGAAAACCGCGGCTCTTAACCGAAGAGCGAAGAAGAGAAATCATTGCGATGATCGACCGGCAGGGGCGCATTATGATCTCAGAGGTATCCCGCCACTTTGAAATCTCATCCGTGACGGCACGGACGGATATCAACGTGTTAGCGGAGCGGAATCTCCTGGTTCGTTCGCACGGCGGCGCAATCCGCAAGCACGATCCCTCTGCGGACGCCCCTCTGGAGGTTAAGGAGTCACTGCACCACGACGAAAAAGTCAAGATCGGCGAGGCGGCCGCCGCGCTGGTCCGCGAGGGTCAAACCGTTTTACTCGACTCCGGCACCACCACTCTCGAAGTAGCCCGCGCTCTCAGGCAGCAGAAATTGACGAGAGTTACGGTGGTCACCAACTCGTTAACCATCGCTTGGGAGTTGAGTCCAGTGCCGGAGATCAACTTGATCATGGTGGGTGGGATGCACCGGCCGATCTCCCGCTCGTTCGCCGGTCCTCAGGCGCAGAAACTCCTAGCGGATTTGCGGGTGGACCATCTGTTTCTTGGAGTAGACGGTTTGGAGCCGGAGGTAGGACCCTCGACACCCGACATTCTCGAAGCGGAACTTAACGCCACCATGATCCGCTCGGCCCGCGAGGTGACCGTGGTGACGGATTCGAGCAAGATTGGCCGATCGAGTTTGTCGACCATCGCCCCGATAACAAGCGTTAACCGAATCATCACGGATCGTGGGATTTCTGGGCTGCACAAAGAGATTCTGGAAGGTAAGGGCATCAAGGTTCTCGTGGTCGGAGAAGCCGATTGATCAAGCGGGTGCAAGCCGCCTTTGCACTAGCCGCAATCCTTTGCGTGTGGCGGTTGGCGGGGATGGCCGGAGCACCGCCTGTGGTGATGGAAGACGTCAGTCGCCTCGGCGGCGTCGACTTCGTTTTGAGGAACGGCGCGGCGGGCGAGTGGAGACAGATCGAAACCATGGTCGCCGGAGCGGTCGCCTTCGACGCTGATGGCGACCGCCGCACCGACCTCTTTTTTGTCAATGGCGCGTCCGGGCCGAACCTGCGAAAGGAGCTTCCGGGAGACGGAAACCGACTCTATCGGAACAGGGGAGACGGCACCTTCGCAGACGTCACGGCGGCGTCAGGGCTGACAGGCGATGGCTTCGGGATCGGGGGCGCGGCGGCGGATTTCGATAACGACGGTGACCAGGATCTGTTCGTTGCCGGAGTCGGACGGAACTTCCTATACCGGAACCGCGGTGATGGGACGTTTGAAAACGCGACGGCCCAGACCGGGTTGGAGAGCGGCAAAGGATGGGCCGTTTCGGCAGGATGGTTTGACTATGACGCCGACGGGCATCTCGATCTTTTCGTGGTGAATTACGTGGCTTGGCAGCCTGGCGTGGATCCGCCTTGCAAGACGGGAGGTATAAGAACGTACTGCCATCCCCGGCACTACGCAGGTTTGCCCAATCAGTTGTATCGCAACAATGGCGACGGGACGTTTCGCGATGTTTCGGCAGCTTCGGGAATCGGAGCGGCCGTGGGTAAGGGTATGGGCCTTGCGTTTCTCGACTTCGATGCCGACGGGCGGTTGGACGTGTTTGTGGCTAACGATGCCGTGCCTAATTTCCTCTTTCGCAATGAGGGGAACGGGCGATTTGGTGAGGTGGGAATGCGCGCGGGCGTGGGGCTGAACGAGGACGGTCGGGCGCTGAGCACCATGGGGGCGGACGCCAGAGACGTCAACAACGACGGGCGGGAAGATCTGTGGCTCACCGCCAACGCTAACGAGACGTTTCCGCTCTTTGTCAACCTGGGCCGCGCACTGTTTGGGGACGAAACGTATTCGAGCACCATCGGTAAATCGACGATGGCGTTTACCGGTTGGAGCAATGGGATCTTCGACCTGAACAACGATGGACGGAAGGATTTGTTTGCGGCCTGCGGTTCGATTGACTCCAATACCGAAGCGTTTTCGCATCGGTCGTCCAAACAGGCGAATCAGGTGTTTGTGAACCGGGGCGGGGGAGTTTTTACGCCCGCGATCGGGGTGTCGGGCGCGGCGATGCATCGGGGGGCGGCGTTTGCGGATTTCGATGGGGATGGAAGAGTGGACGTCGCCGTCACCCGAATTGGAGAGCCGGCGCTGCTCCTCCGGAACGCTTCGAAAACAACCGGGCATTGGCTCGCCATCCGCTTGCGCGGCCGACGCGCGAATCGGGACGGCCTGGGAGCGATGATTCGCGTTCGGGGATCCTCCGGGGCGGACCAGTGGAACCGGGTGACCACAGCGGTCGGCTACGGGTCGTCAAGCGACCGGGTGGCGCATTTTGGAATGGGGCCGGATGCGCGGGCCGTCGAAATTGAAATCCAGTGGCCCGGCGGAGCGAAGCAAATCCTCAGGGACGTCGCGGTGAACCGGGTGTTGGATGTGGAGCAGCGTTAAGGCTGCTTTCGACGGAAAGCAAGCTCACCGAGACGGAGTTCCCGGGCTGCCTCGGCGTCGCGGCGGAGCCGCTGATAGGCTCTGGCGAGAAGGAAATGGGGGTTGGCATCGTTGGGATTGCGGCGGACAGCTTCTTCAAGTTGCCGGGCCGCCGTTTCGAGCTTGCCCTCTTGCAGGAGCACGCGACCCAGTTCGAGATAGGCGCGGGGAGATGCCTTTTCGAAGTGCGCAGCTTGGGTAAGGACGCTGGCGGCCTCCGGCAGACGACCTTGGCGAAACAGAAACGCTCCGAGATCGACCCGGGCGTCCTCCGCGCCAGTTGGTCCCAGCGCGACCGCCCGGCGCAGGTGCCGCTCGGCCTCCGCGTCGCGGCCAAGGGCGAGATAATTCAAGCCCGCGGCACGATGAACGCGAGCCGAGGCCGTAGCCGCCAGCGCAAGGTCAAAGGCTTCACGAGCCGGTTCGTATTGCGCCATCGCGTGGCGGTTGCGGGCCAGATAGTAACAGCTGTCAACCGGTGGCTTCTCCAGCGTGCACGCGCGGAGGAGCGCCGGCTCAGCTTCGGGCAGACGGTTGCCGGAAACGCGC
Source organism: Acidobacteriota bacterium (assembly GCA_947505565.1). GTDB lineage: Bacteria > Acidobacteriota > Terriglobia > Bryobacterales > Bryobacteraceae. The sequence goes on from CANNLB010000218.1 coordinate 3,935, forward strand.
GCTAGGCCGAGGAAGCGCCAGGCTTGGGCGTCGGAGGGGGCCCCCGCAACGGCACGGACGAGTTCCGCTTCGGCGTCGGCGGCGCGACCGTCGGCTAGCAGTGCTCGCCCCCTTTCCAGGGCCGACTGGGCGGGCGTGAGGCAGGCGGAAAGAAGGAGAGTCAGCAAGAGCCGAGCCATGGTTCCCATCTTACAGCGGCTAATCCGTGATATTCTTCCTCCCGCAGGCCTCCCGATGAAAACCCTCGTTACCCTTTACCTTTTTGCTTTCGTTTGCGCAGCGCAATCGCCTCCCAACCCGCCAACGGCTGAGGAGGCCGAAAGACTTACCGCGTTGATCCGCAATTCGCCGAAGCTGCCTTGGGCCGGGTCTCCGCTGGCGATTCAAGCCAAGACGGCGGAGTGGAACAGCGACTATATCTCCTCTGTGGCGGCGGGGCGGAACGGCGAGACCTATCTACTGCATCGAAACTTGGGCGAAGATGCCGTCGTGGTGATCGATGCCAAAGGGAAGTTGTTGCGCTCGTGGGGAAAGGGGATGTTCACGATTCCCCACAGCGTGCGGTTGGACCCGGCCGGGAACGTGTGGACGGTGGATTCAGGCAGTTCGGTTGTTATGAAGTTTTCACCGCAAGGCAAGCTGCTGCTGCGGATCGAAGTGGGTGAGTTGCCGGAAGGCACGAGGGGCGCGCGCGGAACGGCCGACATCGCCTTTGGCCCCGGCGGACGGGTGTTTATCGCCGATGGGTATCGCAATGCCCGAATTCTGGAGTATGACTCGGCCGGCAAACGAGTCCGCCAATGGGGGACCGCCGGGACGGGTCCAGGCCAGTTCAATTTGCCGCACGGAATAGCCCTGCGCGACGGGATCATCTACGTTGCAGACCGGCAGAACGGGCGGATTCAACGGTTCGACCTAGACGGCAAGTATCTCGGAGAGTGGACGCATCTGGGGAAAACGTTTTCGATTGCAACCGGGCCCGACGGAAACCTGTGGCTCGGCACGCACGCCCGAAACGTGGTCAACGAAGCACCCGGTTGGCTCGTCAACGTAGATCGCAAGACCGGGAAAGTGATGGGCTACGTCGAATCGCCCGGCCTGCATTCGGTCGACGCGGCACGGAAGGGAGAGATACTCTCCGATCCGGGCCGCGGCAATCTGAACCGGGTACTCTGGCACCGCCGGCCCAACTAGCGCGAACCCGTGGGCGTGGGCGGACTCTTCTTCGGAGCGCGGGGCTGCTGGATCGGTTCGCCGAGCAAAGGGGCCATCTGGTTGGCCAGCGCTGGGTTCCGCTCGACACCTTCGCCGTTGCGATACAGGTTCCAGGCATGGCGAGCGGCATCGAGATCGCCCGCGGCCCCAGCCTTCATCCACCATTTGCCGGCTTCAACGTAATTCTGGGCGACACCTTTACCCGTGGCGTAAAGCATCGCCACAGCGGCTTGAGCGGGCACGTAACCGGCTTCGGCGGACTGTAGCGTAAGCGCAAAACCCGCGGCAACTCTCCGCTCCCGGAGAGCCTCACCACCGCGGCAGAACTTGTCTACAGATGTTTCCTTTCCCGCGGCGGCACAGCTCTCGTACTTCTTCATTTCCACATTTTCCGCCGCGAATAGGCCTTCCACCCATTTCTGCCAACCACCTTCGGGCGAACGGCGACGCGGAGCACCGGCGGGCGGAGGCTCAAACGCGGGAGCAAGGGCGAGCGCGGCGGTCGAGCGAATCGGTTCGTCTTTGTCCTGATGGAGCGCAACCAGCGCGGCGAACAGAGCGGGATCCTGGCGGATGCCCTTCACTTGCAGCCGAGCGGCAAAGGCTAAACCGTCGGCG
>CANNLB010000219.1 GCA_947505565.1 Acidobacteriota bacterium
CCAGACAAAAACAACTTCGGGCCTCGGTTAGGTTTCGCCTGGCAGGCCATCGAAGAAAAGTTGGTCGTGCGCGGCGGCTACGGGATCTTCTACAACACCGAGGACATCTATGGCTCCGAAGCCAGCCTAGCGCTCAACCCGCCGCAACTGATTCAGCCGACGCTGCAGCGGGTGGGTACAGGCCCTGCACCGGTACGGTTGAGCGATCCGCTGCCGACCGGAGTGCTTTCTAACTTCGATAGCCGAAACATTGGGCTGCGGACGCGCGAACAGAACCAGCGCAGCGGACGGATCCAACAGTTCAACCTCGCTTTGCAGTATCGGGTAAACAAGGCGAGCACCTGGGAAGTGGCGTATGCTGGCAACCGGGGCACGAACCTGTTTGGTTTGTATGAGCGGAACCAGACGCCGTTTGGAGTCGATGGCACCGTTCCGGCGAACCGGCCCTTTCCGCAATGGCAGGGCATCCAGACCGGTGCGAGCCGCGCCAAGAGCTGGTACAACGCGTTTCAAACGAAGTTCGAACACAACTTCAGCGGTGGACTTTACGCCCTGGCCAGCTTCACCTGGGCAAGCGCGATTGACCAGGCTGGTACGTGGGATGCCGGCGCTTCGCCGCAGCTCCTGGACCGGTTTGACCTGGAGAACGGACGGATGACCCAGACCCCGAAGTTGCAATACACGACCGCGGTGACGTATGAGTTGCCTTTCGGAAAAGGTAAAAAAATCGGCAGCAGTTGGAACCGCGCGACCGACGCGGTGCTCGGCGGCTGGCGGACGTCTTCGATCGTGAACTGGCGGACCGGATTGCCCATCAATGTCGGCCTGAACGGTAACGGCATTAACCCGTCGACGGGTCTGGCCTACACCTTCTTCGGCCGGAACGGTGGCGGATTGCGCCCGAACCGCGTTGGCGAGGCGAATACTGGGATTGATCCTAAAACCGACCGTTTCCGCTTCCTGAGCGCCTCGGCCTACGCGGTCCAGACCATCAACACGGCGGGAAATTCGGCACGGAACACGGCTTATGGGCCGCGATTCTTCACGACCGATTTCAACTTGTCGAAGGGGTTCCGGATTACGGAACGGCAGAGTGTCGATATCCGTTGGGAGGTCTTTAACCTGTTCAATACCGTGAACTTCAATAACCCCGCGACCGGCTTGGGGGCGACCAACTTTGGCGTCATCACCTCGGCCCGGGATCCGCGCATTATGCAAATGGCGATCCGTTATCGCTTCTAGGTCCCGACCAGTGAATGAGGCCGCTGCCGCACGGTGGCGGCCTTTTTCCATCAGATAGAGTTATAAGAGAGTGATGATCTCTCGGCGCGATTTAGGCTTACTGTGGGCGGGGCCGGCCTTCGGCAAGGTAACCGGTTTTGAGCAGGTCGCGGGCGCGTTACCACCGCGAGAAAAAAGAAAGGTGGTCGTGGAACGGCTGGGGGAGGCCTTCGTGGAACCCGGCTTCCGCCGACAAAAGATCCGCTACGGAGCCAAGCCCGGGAGCCCGGTCTACGCATGGTTGTTAACCCCCGAAAAGTTCACCGGCCGTGCCGCGCTGTGCCTTCATCAGACCACCAAGATCGGCAAAGATGAGCCGGTCGGCTTGGGCGGCAAGCCGAACCTCCGCTACGCCCAGGAGTTGGCGCAACGGGGCTATCTCTGCTTGGCGCCCGATTATCCCTCGTTTGGAGACGACAAGACCGATTTCGCAAAGGAGGTTTTCGGGGTGGGATTGGCATCCGGGACGATGAAGGGCATCGTGAACCACCGCCGCGGCGTGGACTTGCTGATTGAGAATGGGGCCAAGTCGGTTGTCGCGATCGGACATTCCCTGGGCGGTCACAATACGCTCTTTGTGACGGCTTTTGATGACCGGATCAAGGCGGCCGTGACGAGTTGCGGCTTCACCGCGATGGCCAAGTATAAGGGCGGAAATTTGAAAGGCTGGGACCAGGACCGCTACATGCCGCGGGTCCGGGAGGTCTTTCACAATAGTCCGCGCGAGTTGCCGTGGGACTTTCCCGATCTGCTCCGGCGTATGGCAGATCGTGCTTTGTACATCAACGCACCCCTGCAGGATGACAATTTTGACCATAGCGGGGTCCGGGACTGCGTCCGTGCCGTGGGAGGCCTGTTCCGACGGGGGCGCCTCGTCACAGCGTATCCAGATTGCGGCCACGATTTCCCCCCGGAGGTGCGCCAAGAAGCATATCACTTTCTCGACCTCGCTTAAGGCACTAACTGCTGACTAACTGCTGCACGCTTTTACAAGAGTTTTACAACCTAAAGACGACCAGAGGGGGGTATTCCCCGTAGTATCAACAGTAGAACTGTGGGAGCTACCATGACAATCTTCCTTGACGACCATCTCTCGATTGACTGGACCGCGGTCCGGGTCGACGACCAAAAGCTGATTCTTACGCGGAAGGAGTTCGAACTTCTCGCGATGTTATCTCAAAACGAAGGCGAAACGATGCCTCGCACAGTGCTCCTGGAAACCGTCTGGGGATACCGTAGCGGGACCCGGACCCGTACCCTTGACGTCCACATTCGACGGCTGCGCCGAAAATTAGGCCAATTTGGAGAAGACTACATCCAGACAATATTCGGCGTCGGCTATCGGTTTGTCCGCTTGCGAGCGGCCCGGTCCCTGCCGCTGGCCTCCCCGGCGGCATTCGCCATCGGCGCTTAGTTACCCGAAACCCTCTACAATAAAGGTTTTCGCATGCAGGTAAAGATTCAACCGGCTTCCACCATTAGTGGCGCCATCCGCCTTCCGGGTGACAAATCGATTTCTCACCGTTTCGCCATCCTGGCATCCATTGCGGAGGGGACGTCGACGTTACGGAATTTTTCAACCGGCGCCGATCCCCACTCCACCCTCAATTGTGTACAGACGCTGGGAGTCGGCGTGGAGCGGGACGGCACCGAGATAAAAGTTCACGGGAAGGGGCTACGGGGCTATTCGGCACCGGAAAAGACCTTGGACGTCGGAAACTCCGGATCCACAATTCGAATGCTGAGCGGCATTCTCTCCGCACAGCCGTTTTTGAGCCGTTTGGAAGGGGATTCCTCCATCGCGCGGCGACCAATGAAGCGGATTATTACTCCGCTTGAACAGATGGGTGCAAAAATTTCGGCGGTCGACGATACCTATCCTCCGATTGAGATTCAGGGGACAGCGGAGATCCAGGCCATTGATTACATCTTACCGGTGGCCAGTGCGCAGGTGAAAAGTTGCGTCCTCTTTGCCGGTTTGTACGCCAACGGAACCACCGTAACGCGGGAATCGCATAAGACGCGGGACCATTCCGAGTTGGCGCTGAAGGAGTTCGGGGCAAATATCCAAGCCCGCGGGACGACCGTCTCGATCACGGGTGGTGCGGCGTTGACGGGACGGGAGTTACTTGTACCCGGCGATTTATCCGGTGCGGCATTCTTCCTGGTCGCGGCGATTCTTGCCAAAGAATCGAACTTAATTCTTTATGACGTGGGGCTCAACCCTTCGCGGACGGCGTTGATCGATTTTCTGGTCGGCGGCGGCGCGCAGATCAAGGTGCTGGATATGCGGTCTTCCGGCGGCGAGTTGATTGGCGATCTGCAAGTGCAGGCGAGCCGGTTTCAAGGTGGACTGATTGACAAAGGTTTGACGGCCGCGTTGATTGATGAGATTCCGGTGTTGGCCGTGTTGGGCGCAATGAGCGAGGAAGGGCTGACCGTGCGGGATGCCGGGGAACTGCGCGTAAAAGAAACGGACCGGATTGCCACCGTGGCCGAGAACATGCGGCGAATGGGGATCGAGATCGACACCTCCCACGACGGGTTCCGAATTCCGGGCAAACAGCAGTTTCGCGCGGCGGAAGTCGATTCGTTCGGGGATCATCGTATTGCCATGGCCTTCGCCGTTGCGGGTTTGTTCGCCGATGGCGAGACGACGGTGAACGAAGCCGAAGCGGCCAGCGTCTCCTATGCCGAGTTCTACGATACCGTAGCGCGGATTCGGGGCTGACGTGGAGCGCGATACGGAGCTGACCGTCGCCGGACTGGCGCACGATTTGAACAACGTGTTCGAAACGCTGGCGGAGTCGGCGGAGCTATTGGGCCGTGACCCAAAATGGGCCCGCTTGGCCGGCACGATTCGGCGGTGCGTAACGCGCGGCGGACGCATCGTCGAGAGCCTGTCGGAGACGGCGCGCGATTCCGGAGACGTGCAAGGAGTCCTGGACAACGCTATTCTCCATGCCGACGACTTCTTACAGGTGACCCGCGCCGCCACGGTCGTTTGGAATAGTCAAATCGAACCGGGGTTGCGCTTGCCCGGTGCTCCGGGCGCGTGGGAGAGGGTGTTCGTGAACCTGTTTCTCAACGCGATCCAAATGAAGCCGGATGAAGCCGTGATTGAAATCTGGGCGCGGCGAACGGGCGACGCCCTGGTGATTACGGTCGCTGACAACGGCCCGGGTATCCCCGAGGAGATTCTGCCGCATATTTTTGAACCCCGCTTCACGACGAAACGCAGCCGGAGCCGCACGGGACTGGGGCTCCATATCGTTTCCTCTATTGTCCAAGAGAACGGCGGACAAGTGACCGCCGAGAATCAGGAGTCGCGCGGGGCTACGTTTACGATCACTTTACCCGGCCCGGCCGCCTAGCCTTGCGGAAGAGTACGCAAGACTTAGGCCAAGCTGCTTCCACGAATGGCCCCACTACTTCTTGCTGCCGTCGCTGCGAGTAAGGCCTCCTGCCGCTTTGGGGTTCCAGCGCTCGTTCTGTTTGCGGGATTGGGGATGCTCGCGGGGGAGGAAGGGCCCGGCAGGGTGGCCTTCAACGACGCCGGCCTCGCCCAGGACGCCGGCGTCGTTTCGCTGTCGGTAATATCTTGTTTACGGAAGGATTGGCCACGTCGTGGAAGCATGGACCGCCGCTCTTGTGGCGCTGGCTACAGTGGGGTGACTGTAGCCAGCGCCTTTCTGGCGGGCTGGTTTGCCTGCCTGATCCTGGGGATCCCGTTAAGCGGGGGAGTGCTGTTGGCATCAATCCTGACATCAACGGACGCCGCGGCGGTTCTCACGGTATTGGCAACAAGCGGCATCTCGCTACGGGCCAGACTAGGACCGTTGCTGGAGCTGCAAAATTCCATTCCTCAACGTGCCGGGAGTGGGCTGGGTGAAGCGCTCGGAGGCTTCGTGGTCGAAATGGTACTCGGCTTACTGCTCGGGTTAGCCGGCGGCCGCCTCGGCGTCTGGGCGCTCAATCGCCTTCAACTCTCGAGCGAGGGGCTCTATGGCAGTGACGGTGGCGATTGCGCTCGGGGTTTTCGGCGGCGCATGACAGCGGCTTCCTGGCCGGTGGTGAGCAACGGCGCTTCGTTCGTGCACAAGGCAAGCGTGGTCCGCTTTCACGATCGCGCGGCGCGGCCGGTAGCGGTGTTTGCTAGCTTGGCGCGGGCAAAAATGACGGGGCAACAAAAACCCCTCGTGGGCCGGGTTGGGTTGCGGGGGGCCGTGCCCATCGTCCTGACGTCGGCGCTGGCACAGGGAACCATCGCTCGGGTGGGATTGGCGTTGCTGGCCCCCATAGCGACGCAGACGACGCCCATGGCGACGGAAATAATCGTAAACTCCGGGGCGCTGATGGCGGGACGGAGAATTATCGATCTCGGCTTGCCCAAGCGCGCGCTGATGGCCCTGGTGATAAGGGACGAAGAAAATGTCTTGCCACGGGGGGGGCACCCGGTGCACGGCGA
>CANNLB010000220.1 GCA_947505565.1 Acidobacteriota bacterium
CTCCACCTGTGCCGCCGTCGTGCCCCGCTCCCAGTCGTAGACGTTATCGAAGACCACTTCGAACTTCTGCCCAGCCAGTGCGGCTCTGATCTGCGCCGGATCGTTCCGGTCCGCCATCAAATTGGCAATGGTCTTCTTGCCCACCGAACCTAGGTCGTGCGTGGCGCGACGATGCAGCACCGTGACGTCATGACCAGCCTTCACCAGCTCGGTTACCAGTAAGCGTCCAATGAAAAGCGTGCCGCCAATAACCAGAACTTTCATGTAAAAAAGACGCGCAGGGAAAAAGTCCTCCCGCCCTGCTATCCTATCATCGGAATGCAAAGTCGCGTCACTGCTCCCGTGCAAACCATCACCACCATCCTAGTGGATGATGAGGCCTTGGCCCGCGATGAACTCGCGTTTCTGCTCCGCGATTTCCCCGAAATCGACGTAGCCGCAACCGCGGCCAACGGCATCGAAGCCGTCAAGCTCATCGAAGACATCGAACCCGACCTTGTCTTTATGGACGTGCAGATGCCCGGCCTGGACGGCCTTGGCGTGATCAAACGCCTTCGCGAGAAGAACATCCTGCTTCCTCATTTCATCCTCGCCACGGCCTTCGACAACTACGCCGTCGAAGCGTTTAAGCTTGAGGCGATGGACTATCTACTGAAGCCGATCGAAAAAGAACGGCTCGCCAGCGCCGTCGAACGGGCCCGCCGGAACATCGCCGAACGACAGAGGCCGCTGGCCGAAGCGCCGACCATCGTCCGGGCCGGGCCCGTCCGAGCCAAGATCCTAGTCCGCCGCGAGAACCGCAATTTCATCGTCGATTCGCAGGACATCATCTACGCCACCATCGACGATGGACTCATCACCGTCGTCTGCCAAGGCATCGAAGGCGAATCCACCTACAAGACGATTGAGGAGCTGCAATCCACCCTCGACCCCGAAACCTTTTGGCGCGTACACCGGTCTTGGCTTGTCAACACCAACCGGATCAAGGAAGTCATCCCCTGGTTCAAATCCAGCTTCCAACTGAAGATGGACGACAAGCGCGGCACGGAAGTCCCGGTCAGCCGGGTCCAGACGAAGAAACTCCGCACACTCTTAAAGCTCTAGCACTTTCCGCTCCACCCGCTGCCAATAGCGCGAAAATCGCTTTAGATCGTACGGTCCGGCGGCGGCGATAAACGGGTCGTCGTTTACCATCTCCGCCCCCAATTCCCGTGCCTGCGCCGTGACGCGCGGGCACTCGGTAAATGTAGTCACGATCCGCTCCGCTCCGTGCGCAGCTGCAAACTTACGCACGAGCGTCTCGACGTCGCCCTTTGCGATCACGACGTCCAACTCTAACAGGCATTCGTAGAGGAAGACGATCCGCTTCAGCGAATGCCCTTTGTCCTCGAAAACGAAGATCGCCGGAGCCTCCGGCAACAGCTGCCGGAGCCCGTCTTCATGCATCCAAACGATCGTCTTCATCGAAACAGCTCCTGATCGATCGCCTCGTAGGACTTCCCAAACGGGCAATCCTGATTGCGCCCACAGCCGAGGCAATACTCGCCCGCCGTATACTTTTCTAGGTTTTCTCGGTTGAAGATGTAAGGCTTGGAGCCAAACGTTGATGCGACCCATTGAAACGACAAGTTATTGCTCGCCGGGTCGCCGTCCAACAAATGCGTCAGAAAGAACCGCGCGGCTGACTGCCAGCGAACGCGCCGCCAATGGATCACGTAGGCGGCAAACCACATCCGCGCGTGATTGTGCAGGTAGCCGGTCGATTTCAATTCCGTCACGAAACCATCCATGCAGGCCAACCCGGTCTCCGCGGCCGGTACGTCAGCCGGCAACTCCCACTGTTGCGCGGCCCGCCCTTGGCGCTTCGGCTCTTCCCGATCCTCCCAAACCCCCTCGCCAATCTGACCATAAACCCGCCGCCAGTAATCGCGCCAGGCGTACTCTTGAACCAGTTTTTCGGGGTTAGGCTGCCCCAGCGCCCCCCGGCGAACCTCGCCCATCGTCAACACCCCATGGCGTAGGTACGGAGCCAACCGCGTCACCGCGCCGCTCAAAAAGTTTCGGCTCCGCGCGTACCGGTCCGGATTTACCCGATCGAAAAGCGCTTGGGCCGCCCGCCGACCGCCGCGCGTCCCGCTCACTGCTTCCCCGTGCGCCGATGACTCCGGAAACTCCATCTTCAAATACTCGACCAGTTCCTCGCGAGAACCGAATTCGCGTCGCATCATTTCGCTTTGCCTCCCCGGCAACGATCGCTGCAGTAGACCACCTGCTCCCAATCCCGCTCCCACTTCTTGCGCCAAACAAAAGGGCGCCCGCAGGTCTTGCACACCTTACTCGGCAAGTGTTGCTTCTTCACGCCCTTCACCGGCCTAGCGCCTCAAATCGTAATGCCGACCGTCCACAAAACGAACCCGACCGCCTGCCGGAAGTATAACCACCAGTCCTGCAAGCCGGTCTCCTGCTTAATCGCCCGCGGCGAACCGAAAACCTGCAAACCGCGAAATTCGAGCATTTTCTTGGCTCGATAGATATGGTAGCCATCGCTGACTAAGATGCAGCTCTTCAGCCCCGAGCGTCTCATTATTTCCGCCGCCACCGTCGTCGAATGCGCCGTCGTCTCCCCTTCGCCCTCCAGCATAATCGCCTCCGGAGGCACCCCGTGGTTCATCAGGTAGTTCCGCCCCACGATCCCTTCGGTAAACACTGGGTCTCCACCCGCGCCCCCCGTCGTTAGGATCCGCCGTGCCAGCCCCTGCTGAAACAGATCCAACCCGTGGTCCAACCGCGCCCGCAATACCGGCGAAGGCTTCCCCCGATACTCGGCCGCGCCCATGATCACAATCACGTCCGCCGCTGCCGCCTCGTCTACCACCGATTGCTTATGAATTTCGAACGTGATCCGGCTTAACCAGCCCATCAGACCGACCACGGCCAAGGCTAGCGCCAAACGAATCCATCGCTGTAAGTGCTTGTGCGGTATCCTTAGCATTCTACTGGAATGTTCGTCAACGTAACTCCCCTCGGCGCCCGCAACCCCCTCTGCACCACCATCCGCAAAGCGATTCAGAAAGGCATTCGCACCGAGGACGGGTTCGCCGTCGTCGAAGGCTTCCATCTGGTGGACGAGGCCTATCGCAGCAATCTCCTCGTAGACACCGTAATCGGCACCGAATCCGCGCTGCAGAACTGGCAAGCCCCTCGCGAGGCCTACGCCTCTACCCGTGTCTTTTCGGTTGATTCCGTCACGTTTTCGACCTTTTCGACCACTGAGACACCACAGGGAATCCTCGCCCTCGTTCGTCTCCCGGAATGGGAAATGGAAGATCTCCTCAGTTTTCCTGCTCTCGTTGTCATTCTCGACGGCCTCCAGGATCCCGGTAACGCCGGCGCTGTCGTCCGCGCCGCCGAGGCGTTCGGAGCTACCGGAGTTGTGTTCCTGAAAGGTTCCGCCAGCCCGTACCACCCCAAAACCCTCCGCGCCGCCGCCGGGTCGCTCTTCCGCATTCCGTTCGTCCCCGCACCCGGGCTCCCCGATTTTGAGTTCCCGCTCTACGCAACCGCCAAAGCGGATGCAGAGCCCATCGATGCCGTCGGCTGGCGCCAACCCTGCGGTATCGTCATCGGCAGCGAAGGCCACGGCGTGCGGCCAGAGATCCTCGCCATCACCCGGCCCGTCACCATCCCCACCCGTACCGTCGAAAGCCTCAACGCCGCCGTCGCGGCCGGAATCGTGCTCTACGAAGCCCGCCGCCAGCGGAACCGCCCATGAGCCTGTTCGGCAACCCGGCACCGGACTCGTCCCGGCGTCCGTTGGCCGAACGCCTCCGTCCCCACTCCCTCGATGACTACATTGGCCAGGAGCACATCCTCGGCCTCGGCAAACCGCTCCGCCGCGCCATCGAGAACGACCAACTCGGGTCCATCATTCTCTGGGGCCCGCCCGGCGTCGGCAAGACGACGCTAGCCTTCATCATCGCCCAGACCACCAAGGGCGACTTCGTTCCCTTCAGCGCTGTCCTCAGCGGCATCAAGGAAATTCGCGAAGTCATGGCGCGCGCCGAACAAACCCACCGCCTCGGCCGCCGCACCGTGCTCTTCGTCGACGAGATCCACCGGTTCAACAAGGCCCAGCAGGACGCGTTTCTCCCCTACGTCGAAAAGGGAGACGTCACCCTCATTGGCGCCACCACCGAAAATCCGTCCTTCGAAATCGTCGGCGCGCTCCTATCCCGCTCGCGCGTCTTCACGCTGAAAGCCCTCACCACAACCCAGGTCGTCATGCTCCTCCGCCGCGGCCTCGCGTTACTCGAAAAGACCGCCACCGATGACCTGCTCGAACAGGTCGCCGTCTTTTCGAATGGCGACGCCCGCACCGCGTATAACATCCTCGACCTCGCCGCCAGTGCCGTCGATGGCCCCGAAATTGCTGAAGCCGTGCTCGAAGAGGTCCTCTCCCGCAAGGTGCTGCTCTACGACAAGGGTGGCGAAGAACACTACAATCTCGCCTCCGCCCTGCAAAAATCGGTCCGCGCCTCCGACGCCGACGCCGCCCTCTACTGGCTCGGCCGTATGCTCGAAGCCGGCGAAGACCGCATGTTCATTGCCCGCCGTCTCGTCCGCATGGCGGTAGAAGACGTCGGCTTGGCCGATCCCCGCGCCGTCGAACAAGCCATCGCCTGCCAACAGACGTCGCACTTTCTAGGCATCCCGGAAGGTGATCAGGCGCTGGCGCAGATCACTCTCTACCTCGCCCTGGCCTCCAAATCCGACGCCGCCTACCAAGCGCTCAACAGCGTCCGCGCCGAGATTCGCCAGGCGGTTGCTGAACCCGTCCCTTTGCACCTCCGCAACGCCGCCACCAAGCTCATGAAGGGCCTCGGCTATGGCGCTGGCTACAAACACGCCCACCAATACGCCGACGCCGTCACCGGCATGGAATGCCTGCCGCCGTCCCTGGCCGGTCGCGAGTTCTACCAACCCAACGACCGGGGCGTCGAAAAGAAAATCGCCGAACGTCTCCGCGAAATCCGCGAATCGAAAAAACCGTAGCGCCGCCTACTTGCGCGCCGTCACCGTAATCTCAATCCGCGCCTTGCCCACCAGCTTCGCAACGCCAACCGTCGTCCGCGTCGGCCGAGGTTCCGGGATGATGGTTGTGTAGACCGTGTTCATCCGCGCGAACATCTCCATATCGGTCAGATAAACCTGGACGGCGACGGCATCAGCAAAGGTACAGCCGCCTGCCTTCAGAATCTCCTCGACATTGGCGAGCGTCTGCTTCACTTCGTCTTCAAACTTCTCCGGATAGGCGCCGGTCTTGTCTGCACCCGTTTGACCGGAGACATACAGCGTGCCCCCGCTGAGGATGCCGGGAGAAAAATTCCGGCTCGGTTTAGCGTCTTTGGGAACGACAACTTTCTTGTCTGCCGCGGTGAGGAAGGCGGCAACCATCAAAAGGGGGAGGAATAAGCGCATAGTGAGTGTAGGATACCCCACCTATGCGCAGGAATGCCTCGGACCATGGCCGAGAAACCGCGGCACTGCGGTACAAGGCCAAGGACCACCCCGGCCAAATGCTAAGTTCATGGAACATAAGCGCTTTCCATTCCCTGGAATTCCACCCTTGCGACGTACTACCCAAAACGAATTCAAGTACCACATACCCCGATTGCTCTCGTACCGTATCACAATTGAACCCGGGGTTCCATTGTTCGCTTTCCCGCCCCGTAGGAACCTATTGGAGA
>CANNLB010000221.1 GCA_947505565.1 Acidobacteriota bacterium
GCGCAATCCATCGCTGAGATGATGCGCAAACTCACGTTCAGGACGCGTCTCGTCTTCGACTACTTGCGCATGACGAAAAACTCGATCCCTAGGGAATTCGCCCGTTGAGAACAAATTTACCGTGGGCCGAGGTGGCTTCGATTCGTGATGAATCCGGTGCTTGGATTTGTGTTTCGGGTGGAGACGGGGAGGAGGTTGGCGGGGTTTAAGCGGTATGTGGAGGAGGGGTGACAGGGGTCTAAGCGTTCCGAAGTGGTACCGCCTGTGATACCCTCTGATTGTGTCGAACGCAGCGAAACTGGTTGCGAAAATGCGGAGAAATCCTCGCGATTGGCGGATCGAGGATCTGAAGGTGATCGCGCACAGCTTGGGAATTGACCATGATCAGCACGGAACAAGCCACGTGATTTTCCGGCACCCTTCGGCGGGGCGTCTCTCAGTTCCTGCGCATCGACCCGTCAAACCAGTGTATGTTCGCTTGTTCGTGGAATTCGTCGACTCGGTAGGTGAGAACAATGAAAATTGATAAGGCCCTGATTCATTCTTACCCGTTCACTATTCGTCCGCTCTCCGAGGCGGACGGTGGTGGATTTGCTATTGAATATCCGGACCTGCCTGGGTGCATCTCTGATGGGGAAACTCCGGAAGAAGCATTGGAGCACGGCTCAGATGCGGTGAAGGCTTACCTCATGAATTGCGTTAAGCATGGGGACGCGGTTCCGAGTCCGGCTGCGGCAAGTGGGCAATGGAGGCAACGCGTGCCTCGGAGCCTGCACTCGCGACTGGTGGCCAAGGCTCGTCAGGAAGGTGTTAGCTTGAACACGCTTGTTACGACGATGATCGCGGAAGGGCTGGGTCAGCGGCGGGCTTCGTAGCGGCACCGGCGTCTTGCAAGATATAACCCAGGGGCTAAGCCCTATGGAGGCGAAGGAAGATTGTCGAGCGTGTCGTTCGAGAATAAGGGGCCGGGGGGAGATTGGGTCGTACCGCATTCCAACTTCGCCATCAGCGGGATCTCAAGGAGGACGACAAGCATTCTTCACTCCAAGATTCCATCGCCCGACCGGTGCAATTGAGATTTGCCGCGCGAATCGAAGCCAAGACCTTCACAGAATTGGCCCATGGTGAACTCGCAGAACTACCGAGGGCGGAGTAGCCCATCGACCCGTTGGATGTGGACAGGACGGCTATAGGACGGGAGAATCGGGCGCGGGCTGGCGAACTGAGTTTTTCAAGGAAAGCGGGTGAGCTCGAAGACCATGGCCCCGAATCCGGCGGAATGGCGGTTGGGGATTTGGTAGCCGAGCGAAACCATCCAGTGGGGCGTTGCACGGTAGACTACCCCTGGAATGAGGTAGGCAAGATCGTGGCGCCCGGAGAACGAATCGGCCTGCAGCATCCATCGATCTGTCAAATGGTATTCTATGCCGACCAGCACGCCAACCGTCTTGGTGCCGAATAAAATACTGGTGCCGGTGTGAACGCCGCCGGTCAAGTGGGTATGCGTGGTGGGAAGTTCCGCGCTGATCATAGCGTAGGCCCAGTTGCCGAACCGAGGTGAGGGCCCACGAGCTTGCACCAGATCGCCCGCAACGAACCGCAACGGCACGGAGGCGTGTTCGGCATTCAGTCGCGGGCTCCACTTGAAGCCGACGCTCCCAACGGAACCGGGGCTGTTGAGCTCAAGATTGAACCACGTGGCGTCGAGTTCCAAAGAGTGGCCAATGCCCCAACCGGCGGCGTTTGTTTGGATCCAGCGGCGGTCGGGATTCCAGGCGCGCGCTACGGTCTGGTGTTGATAGAACCATTCGTGCTTGGCAGCGACGTCTGCCGAGGGCACGTCAAAGATCGTTTGTTGTGACCAGGCGGAGTAGGTGATCAAGACCGCGGAGAGCCATGGGAGCAGCTTAAGAAGGAGACGCAGTGTCCCAGTATGGCCGACTTCGGAGTTAGCCGATATAGCCTCGTCACGGGGGTTGGCTTCCCGATTTTGCCGGTACCTGTGACCTGCCGCAGCCGAAGCCACCCGCAGTTCGGACGGCGTCGGTCGAGTTGCTGGCGAGTTGATCGGCCACTTCGTGTGGCGGGAGCCCGGATGGGCTTCTCAGAGCCCAAACTGTCGAAGCCCGTCGGCTTTGGCGGCACGCTCTCGCCGACTGCTGATTTGTCGAGGCGTTTTAGGTATGCGTTTCCTCCCAGTCCCGGTCGAACCACCGGTTTCCATGGTCGTTTGCGAAAGAAAAAGTGACCGGTGTGGCATCATCACTGGAAGGTCTCGCATTCATCCATGACATCCGCAAAGCTACTTTCCTTCCTGCTGATTCTGCTTCCTTTACGGGCGCAGCAGACGGTCGCGTTCCCTTCCGAAACACCGGCGAAACTGACGATTCCCGCAAACGCGTTTCAGTATTCGCGGCAGCATGTGATGATCCCGATGCGGGATGGGGTGAAGCTGTTTACCGTGGTCCTGGTGCCGAAGGGGGCGAAGCAGGCTCCGATCCTGCTTACGCGTACGCCCTATGATGCCAAGGCGCTGTCGAACCATACGCAGAGTTCGCGGCTGGGGCCGATCCTGCAAGGCTACGACAACGCGACGGACGTGATCGTCAACGGCGGGTACATCCGCGTGCTGCAGGACGTGCGGGGGAAGTATGGGTCCGAAGGTGACTACGTGATGAACCGACCTCTACGGGGGAAACGGAATCCGACGACGGTGGACCATGCGACCGATACCTACGACACCATCGACTGGCTCGTGAAGAATATCCCGGAGACCAATGGACGGGTGGGGATTTTGGGCATCAGCTACGACGGGTTTCTGCCGTTGATGGCGCTCGTGGATCCGCATCCGGCGCTGAAGGTTTCCGTGCCGATGAACCCGATGGTGGACGGTTGGAAGGGCGACGATTGGTTCCACAACGGCGCGTTTCGGCAGATCAACATGCCCTACATCTGGAACCAGGAGGGGACGCGGGATAACGACTCGATTCTGGGTTGGTGGTCGACGCACTTTGACGCGTACGACATGTACTTGCAGGCGGGTTCGGCGGGCGAACTGGGTCGGAAACGGGGGCTGGAGCAGACGGGTTTTTGGCGGAAGATTGTCGAGCATCCGGGGTATGACGCGTTTTGGCAGGACCAGGCGGTGGACCAGATTCTGGCGGCGAAGCCTTTGGCGGTGCCCGTGTTACTGGTGCATAGTTTGTGGGACCAGGAAGATATCTATGGCGCTCCGGCGGTGTACAAGGCAATTAAGCCGAAGGACGTGAATAACGACAAAGTGTTTATGGTGATGGGGCCTTGGTATCACGGGCAGATGATTGACGACGGAAGCACGCTGGGGGCGTTGAAGTTCAATAGCGATACGGCGTTACATTTTCGGGAGGAGATTCTGGCTCCGTTTTTGGATCAGTATCTGCGGGAGGGGGCTCCGAAGGCGGATGTGGCGACGGTGACGGCTTTTGAGACAGGCACGAATAAGTGGCGTCGGTTGCCGAGTTGGCCGCCGGCGGGGACGGCGGAGAAACGGCTGTACTTGCAGGCGGAGGGGAAGGTCGGGTTTGGGGAGCCGAGCGGGGAGCGGTTTACGGAATATGTCTCGGACCCGGCGAAGCCGGTGCCGTTTCGGTCGCGGCCGATTCGGCCGATGGGCTATGACGTGGCGAAGGGGTTGACGTGGCCGCTGTGGCTGGTGGACGATCAGCGGGAGGCTTCCGGGCGGCCGGATGTGGCGACGTTTGTTTCGGAGGTGCTGGATGCTCCGCTGCGGATTGCGGGCGAGCCGATGGTGAATCTGGTGGCGTCAACGACGGGGACGGATGCTGACTGGGTCGTCAAGTTGATCGATGTTTATCCGGACGAAGTGGCCGATCAGCCGACGATGGGAGGCTATCAACTGATGGTGGCGGCGGACATTTTCCGGGGGCGGTATCGGGAGAGTTCGGAGTTTGCCAAGGCGATTGAAGCGAATAAGGCGTTGCCGTATCGGTTCGCGCTGCCGAACGCGAACCATGTGTTTCGGAAGGGGCATCGGGTGATGGTGCAGGTGCAGTCGGCTTGGTTCCCGCTGTATGACCGGAACCCGCAGACCTTTGTTTCGAACATCTTTTTGGCGAAGCCGGGGGACTATAAAAAGGCTACGCAGCGGATTCATCATGCTGCCGGGGAGGCTTCGTTTATTGGGCTTCCGGTGTTGCGGTAGTCAGCGGCGCGGGGGGACGCTGCGCGATTCGGCTTTGTATTTTTCGAGCAGCGTCTTCATCTGCTTCACTTTGTCGGGGTAGGCCGTATAGAGATTTTTGAGTTCGCCGAGATCCTCTTGCAGATGGAAGAGTTCGCCGGGGTCGTTGTGTTTCTTGATGCCTTTGCGGTCTCGCCACCAGGCGGGTTCAGCGGGGCCGTGGGTACCGTTCGAATCGATGAAGACCCAGTCGCCTTGGCGGAGGGCGTACTCGTTGTTGATGCTGTGGTGGACGGTGGCTTCGCGGATAGCTTTGCCGCGCTTGCGGCCGAACCAGGCAGCGGAGATGTCGTAAGCGTCTTCGGCGGAGTCTTGCGGGAGTTTGTAGCCGGTGATGGCGGCGACGGCGGCGATGACGTCGGTGTGGCAGACGGTTTCCGACTCGGTGCGACCGGCGGGGACGCGACCGGGGCCCCAGACGATATAAGGGACGCGGTGGCCACCTTCCCACAGCATGCGCTTCGCCCCTCGGAGAGGCCCTTGGCTGGCGTGGTTGAACTCCTGGAGGACGGGATAGGTTAGGTTCTCGGGGCCGTTGTCGGAAGTGAAGAGGACGATGGTGTTATTGGCCTGGCCGGACTTGCGGACGGCGTCCATGAGTTGGCCAACGGACCAATCCGTTTGGAAGACGAAGTCGCCATACTTGCCGGCTTTGCTTTTGCCGAGGAACTCATCGTCGGGAGCGATGGGCGTATGGGGCGAGGACATGGGGAAGTAGAGGAAGAACGGCTGGTTGGTTTTGGCTTTTTCGGTGACGTAGGAGACGGCCCGGCGGGTAAGTTCGGGGAGGACACCTTCGAGGCGCCAGCCGGGCTTCATGAGGCCGGGCCAGCCGAACATGGCGTCTGGTTTCATTTCGGTGGCCGGAGCCGTGAGGCGGTCGTTTTCGATGAAGGTATAAGGCGGGAAGTTGGGGAGGTCGACGCCGAAATAGGTATCGAAGCCGCGGGTGGTGGGGCCTTCGGCGATGGGTTGATCGAGGCGGACTTTCTTGGCGAACTCATTGCGGCGTTCGCGTTGAGGGTCGCCGATTTTGACGGTGGTGTTGACCTTGGATCCGTCGGTGGTGGCCCAGTCCCAGCCGAGGTGCCATTTGCCGATGGCGGCGGTGGAGTAGCCGAAGGTCTTCAACATGCCGGGGAGGGTGAGGCGGCCTTTTTCGATGAGGGGGCGGTCCCAGGGCCAGAGGACTTGGGTTTTGAGTTCGGTGCGCCAGGGGTAGCGGCCGGTGAGGAGGCCGTAGCGGGTGGGGGAGCAGACGCCGCAGGGGGTGTGGGCGTCGAGGAAGCGGGTGCCTTCTTTGGCGAGGCGGTCGATGTTGGGGGTGGGGATTTTGGAGTCGGGGTTGTAGCAGGCGACGTCGCCGTAGCCGAGGTCGTCGGCCAGGATGATGATGATGTTGGGGCGGTTGGCTGGGCGCTGGGCGAGTAGGGGCGCGGCGAGGGAAGAGAGGAGGAGGGAGCGACGGGTGAGGGGCATACGGCTACCGATTGTATGTCATGC